>UQAW01000034.1 GCA_900539175.1 uncultured Lachnospiraceae bacterium | reverse complement strand
GTTGGATTTTCTTTCTTTTATGGATTTGTAGGAACATTTGCATCTGGTCATGGTCTTGGTAATATTTATCCCGTTACTGCGGGATTAGGGCTTATTAATTACCAGAGTGGTGAAACGACTGCCTACAATATATTTTTAAGCGCCGGAATACTGCTGCTTATGTTTGCTATAAGTACTGCTATGCTTTTATTTGCTGAAAATAAAGCATCTACAACAAAAACAAATCAAAAGGTCAAAAAAACCGCTAAAAATAAGCGGTAAAATTAAGGAGGGCTAATATGAAATCGAAAAAATTGTGGCTTGGTATTGGTGCAGTAGTCTTAATCGTGCTGTGTATGGGGGTAGCTTTCCTGGCTACGCAGGGAAAAACCGACTACTATACGCAGATCGACAATCGTTGGGTAACAGAAATTGATCCACATGGTGCGATGAACTACGAATACAATCTGGATGCCTACGATGAAACCGGAAAAGAACGGGATATTACATTTGAAACAAGTAAAGTCCTGACCGATGGTGCGTATCTTTGCCTGAAAGTGGCACCGATTCGTGGTGTAGTAACCTGGGCAGAAGTACAGTATGACGAACTTCCGGAAGCAGTACAAGCTGTATATTCAAAGTAGTAATTTACAAGGAGAACGAAATTGAAGAAAATACTTATTGTGGACGATAATATGGATTTTTTGCGGATATTGTCATCCGCTTTGCAAAAGCGATTCCAAACCTATGAGTCTATGGGTGTGGCTGATGCCTTGAAAATTCTTGAGTCTGTTACTGTTGATGCAATATGTTCTGATTTTAATATGAGGGACGGCACAGGGCTGGAGCTTCTTATAAAATTACGCCAGAAGGGTGTGAAAGTTCCATTTTTACTTATGTCTGGCGATGATGATACTCGTCTAAGAAATGAGGCACAAGCCTGTGGAGCGGTGTTTTGCTGTAAAACGGACTATGACCTGATTGCCAGAATTAACGAAATGGTAGGTTGATCTGGCATCTTACAGCAGTAAACTGTTAGTGAAGGAGTTGAAAATGAACAATCTTATAATTGAAACAAGTAATTTGTGTAAATGTTATGGAGTGAACATGGTAGTAAGTCATGTAAATATTCATGTTCAAAAAGGAAGCATTTATGGATTGCTTGGACGAAATGGTGCAGGCAAAACATCAATAATGAAAATGATGTTGGGGTTGACTCCAATAACAGATGGAAACATTACGATGTTTGGAATGCAATTTCCTGCGAATAAGGCAGAAATTTTGCGAAGGGTTGGAGTAATGATTGAAACACCGGGATTTTATCCTAACCTGACAGCTACGGAAAATTTGCAGATTCTTTCAAGTTTGCGTGATGTCACAGACAAGAATGCCATTCAGAAAAGTTTGGAATTGGTTGGTTTGCCATACAAGGATAAGAAAATGTTCTCCGAATATTCGCTTGGTATGAAACAACGGCTTGGCATTGCAGCGTCTATAGTACATGATCCCGAACTTTTAATACTCGATGAACCCACAAACGGCCTTGACCCTATCGGAATTGCAGAAATGCGTTCTTTCATTCGGGAACTGTGCAGTACCAAAGGAAAAACAGTTTTGATTTCCAGTCATATTCTTTCTGAAATTGCTATGCTGGCCGATGATGTTGGCATCATAGACCGCGGTGTACTGCTGGAAGAAGAAAGTTTGAAAGAACTGGAAAAAAAGAATGCAAAATATGTTCAGTTTTCCGTATCGGATGCTGGAAAGGCTGCACAAATCATTGATGGTGCATTTAAAATAAAAAGTATGAAAATTGTGGACAAAAACACTCTTTATCTGTATGATATGTCATTTCCAGTGGCAATGATTAACCGTACTCTTGTTGAAGCTGGCATTGATGTAAGCGAAGCGCATCTCTGTGAAAATACATTGGAGGATTACTTCAAGAAAATAACAGGAGGTGAGGGGATTGCTTAAAGTCTATTTAAACGAATTACGAAAAGTAAAGAGACAGAAAACAGTGCGAATGATCATGTTGGTTGGCGTACTTATGCCTACGTTTTCTTTTGCACTTTGTTTGCATAATGGATATCGTTTCCGCAACCTTGTAGGAATGAATATTTTATTAGGTAATTTCCTTGTTGCCCCCTTTTTGTTTTCCATTATTCTGGTAATGCTTTTTTCGATGGAGGAACAGAACGATACTTTGAAAACAATACTTGTGACTGCCGTACCAAAGTCCAAAATTCTTCTGTCAAAGATTGAAGTAGCATTTACGTTTGTGCTGATTTTTTCAATCATAAACTGTCTATATACATTCGCAGGCGGCATATTTTTGGGAATGTCGTCTGCCTTTGTATTAAAAGCATTGAAAGCACTTTTTATTACTGTAATAGCTGCCGTTTGTGGAACAGCGCCAGTATTGTTGGTAATTGTTGTGTTCCATAAAAAGCATCTTATTGCGTTGATTTTAGCAAATTGCTTTGTGCTTATAGATTTCCTCTTTGTTTGGCAGTTGACAATGCTTAATTGTCTAAAATTGCATCTGCCTATTTGCATTGCGTACCGTATTACCTATCCATTGTCGATTGTTGAATATACTCCAAACTTACAATATGGTTTGGACGCTTTATACTATCCGGCATTTAGGGGAGAGTTTCTTCTGGTCATTGTAGTATGTATTTCAATGCTTGGAGGCATTTTAATTTATAATGGTCAGGAGGTGTAGCGAATGAAAAAACTCTATCTGGCGGAAATTTGCAAGATTAAAAGAATGAAAATGACATATGTTGCCTATATCGGCATTTTGTTTAGCATGATTATTTCTTCTGTTCAATTACTTGGGCGGATACAGGATGCAACTTTTGAACAGTTAGCAAGTATGTTTACATACAATAATGTATTGTTGGTTTTGCCTTTTTGTCTATCTCTTATTGGTGGATATATCATTGATAGAGAGTATACTCAGAACACGCAAAAGAATTTATTTACAATACCTGTTCGTTGGGGCCGTGTGATTAAAGCGAAAGTTTTAGTTGCGTTTAGTCTTTCGATATGGATAGGGCTGTTTTCGAACATTGTTTTGATACTGACTGGTATGGTTATGAATTGCTCACAAATAGCAATTACAGATATTTGGAAGATTGTCATTTCAAACTTTATTTCGCCTGTTTGTGTCCTTGTTGGAACCCTCCCTATTATCCTATGGTTTTCAAAAGCAAAGGGGAAGTATTTGTGGGGTGCCACATTATCATTGTTGCTTGGTGTATCAGGTGTTTTTGTTGCCAATGGAAGGGCTGTAAATTGGCACCCTATAACATACTGCTTTTCATTTATACAATGCGATTCAATATATACTACTGTGCTGAAGATACCATTTTCTTGCCTTGCAATAGTGCTTTATTTACTTCTGTCCGTCATTATTTATGTGTTCATGTATAGGAAGCAAGAATACCCTGTTTCATGAAGAAAATGCACTAGAGGAAACCATGCATATAAAAATGAAGTGATATGCAAGCAGGAATGGGGTGAATGAAATGGTAAATGTTTTAATGATTGAAGCAGATAAATCTCTCCTTCAAGATGTAGTGAAATATCTTTCTGATAATGTACAGTGTCAAGTTACAAAACTATCAGTGCCAGGAGAGCAAAGAAACATCCTCACCTTCCCCAATCTGGAAATCCGCATCAACGAACAGACTGTCTACCACAATGGCATTCCCATAGCTCTCACCCACTATGAGTTCTTTACCTTACTCTACCTAGCCCAACACCCATTCTGGGTTCTGTCAAAAGAGCAGATCTACGAAGCGGTCTGGAAAGAGAACTCGGAGCATTGCGGGGCGGCGGTGGCAAATGTGGTGTGTTCCCTTAGACGGAAGATTGGAGATGGATACATAGAAACTGTGGTCGGGAGCGGGTATCGGTTTGTGGGGTAAAAGAACGTCCCAGAGTAGCAATGTAGAATTGCTGCTTTGGGACGTTTTCATGTACTCTGATAAAAAAACAAGAAGAAATCTTTATGGAATCTTCAAAATTGCCCTGTATGCTATCCATGAAATCACAAGAAAGGACTTGATATTATATGGATATGATTTTAAAAACAACAAATCTCTGCAAATCATTCAGCGGGCAGACAGTCGTAAATAACATATCGCTGAACATTGAAAAAAATTCTGTCTATGGATTGTTAGGACCAAACGGAGCCGGAAAATCTACAACACTCAAAATGGTAACAGGCATTTTGAAGCCCACATCTGGGAGCATTGAGTTTGACGGCAACGCATGGAAACGGAGCGACTTAAACCATATCGGAGCATTGATTGAAATGCCGCCGCTTTATGAGAATTTAACCGCATATGAAAATCTGAAAGTCAGGTCAACACTTTTAGGGCTGACAGACAAAAGGATTGAAGAAGTGCTTCAAATCGTCCGGCTGACAGAAACAGGCAGAAAAAAAGCCGGACAGTTTTCTCTTGGAATGAAGCAACGGCTTGGAATTGCGATTGCATTGTTAAATAGTCCGAAGCTGCTTATTCTTGACGAGCCTACAAACGGTCTTGACCCGGTAGGGATTGAAGAACTTAGGGAGCTTATCCGTTCATTTCCGGAAAAGGGAATTACCGTTATTTTATCCAGTCATATTCTTTCCGAGGTGCAGCAGACAGCAGACCATATCGGCATTATTGCGGGTGGTGTCTTAGGCTATGAGGGGAAACTTAATGCGAATGAAAATTTGGAACAGCTTTTTATGGACGTTGTGAAAAGCAATCACAGGGAGGGATAAAGTATGAATTACTTAAAATCAGAGTATTTGAAATTCAAAAGGACAATATCAAACAAGCTGCTTTTCATCATTCCGCTAATCACAGCTATTTTTGCATGGATAGTGGGCGGCTTTATCGGGTTTCAATATACAACGCTTTACTGGTGGTATGCGTTCCTACTTCCAGGAGCAATCGCAATCTTATGTTCCTTATCACACCGGAAAGAAGAAAGCGCGGGGAAATATTATTCTGTATTTTCTATGCCCTTGAACCTTTCAAAATTTGAAATGGCAAAAGGAATGATTTTGATTGAAAAGCTGCTTGTGGCAAGAGTATTTTTAGCATTGCTTATCTCAATCAGCAATATCATTTCCCCAGCAACAGCGGTATATTCTGTTCCGCAGAGTATAGCAGGCAGTATAGCGATTGTGATAGCGTCCGTCTGGCAAATCCCGTTGTGCCTGTACCTTGCGCGTAAAACAGGACTATTTGTACCGATAATGCTAAATACTGTACTTGGTATATTTCTTCCTATCCTGTTAGGAAACACAGCCGTTTGGTGGCTCATGCCGTATTGTTGGGCGGCGAAGCTGGCGGAGCCGCTTATGGGGATTGAATTAAATGGAACTTTTGCAGGAAATCCCGGCTTTTCTTGTACCATTTTTATCCCTGTCGCACTATCAATATTCTTATTTATTGCCTTATCTTTTGTAGACGCAAAGGACTTTGCAAAAGGAGGTAGATAAGATGGGGGTTCTGGGGACGGTTCGTTCCGAACTGATAAAAGTAAAGCATACGTCCTTTGGAGTAATTCATTTATGCGTACCTGTTCTTGGGGCGTTGCTGTTTATTGTTTATTATGTCCTATATGGAAACACAGCGGATTACAAAAAATTAAAAATGATATTAGAGCTTACGGCGACCATTTTCCCTTTGCTGATAAGTGTTGTTGTGAGCTTGAATGTTTTATTAGAAGAAAAGGCTTCACACTTTCAAATATTGCTTGGAGTGCCTAACCGGTATAAAGTTGTACTGATAAAATTAGCCGTTTTATATGGAGCAGGAATAACCGCGCTGTTTTGTCTGTTCCTTGTCTTTCTGCTTGGCGTTCATTTTTTGAGAATAGATGATACCATACAACTTAGTATGTTAGTCAAAGCAGCCGCAGGAATGGCCTTTTGCAATTTAATTATTTATGCGCTGCATTTATTCCTTAGCTTTCGGTTTGGACTGGGTATCTCATTGTTTTGGGGAGTATTTGAAAGCCTGCAATGTATTCTATACAGTAATATCGAATTAAAAGGTATAGGGCGATATATCCCCTTTGCATGGTCTATGAACTGGGTGCATGATGTTATGAACAACGTGCTGTCCATTCATGGGACAGAATGGATAGGAATTGCTGTATTGACAATAGGCGGTGTATTATTAACTTTATTATGGTTTTCTCATTGGGAGGGACGAAAAAATTATGAATAAAAACAAAAAAATAATTATATTTTTGCTGTTTACCTTTATCGTTTGTGTGGCTCTTGCAGGCTGTTCTTTACGGGACAGAATCGAAGAATATTCCAGTGACAAGGAACAATGCTATCTGAATACGGAAAACGTAACGCGTTTTTCCTATAAGGGTAACGATTACACGATTTTGGCAGATACCGTATCAAATGGTGGGCTTGGAGACTGGATTGGATATATCCGGCAGCTTGCCGCCATAGATGAGAGCGGAAAAATACTGCTGCAAGAAAATGTTGAAACGGCGACTTTTCAATCCTTAGCGGATTTGGCAGAGAAAGCACCGGAAGCCGTTTACATTATTCCTTTTCTCAATGTATATGCAGCTCCTAACGCAGACGATTATCTGATTGTAGATGTAAACGGAGGGTATCATAAAGCTGTTATCAGCGAGAATGTCAAAGGTAGCGATACTGTTTTTGATTTTAAGGAAACAGAAGAATCTATAAATGACAGCTTTGAAGTCAATCCGGAAAATGCGACACAGCTCCTTTGTGGCGAGACGGTTTATCAAGTAACGTCTGATATGGTATCAGATGATGAATTAGGCAGCTACATTGATATTCTTGCGGAAAGTGTTACATTCGATACAGAAACGAAAATGCCTTTGTCAAAGGAAGATTTAAGCAATATTGACTGGTACGGGGAAAATGCCGGACAGGGGCGAGAGTATTGGTTTTACACAGATGTCTATGAGATTTACGGAACCGATAAAGCGGAAGCGGTTGCAGTCAAGGTAAATAATAACTACTATATTGCAAAGCGGCAATGACAGCTTTCCTGCCCTTGTAGCTTGTGCTATACTAAAAAGGACAACGAAAGGAGACGACAATATGGCAGCGATCCTTATGATTGATGATGAACGGGCTATTTTAGAACTTGTCAAAAACGGGCTGCAAAAGGACGGGCATTTCGTGACCGCTTATACTTCTGCTGCACAGGTGCCACTTGATAAACTGAATAGGTACGACTTGATTATACTGGATATTATGATGCCGGATATAGATGGCTTTTCATATTGTGATAAAATCCGTTCCCTTGTGGACTGCCCTATTCTTTTTCTGACAGCAAAGACAATGGAGCATGATATCACATTTGGGCTTGGTCTGGGTGCAGACGACTATCTGACAAAACCATTCCGTATTGCAGAATTGCGGGCGAGGGTAAACGCCCACTTACGACGTGAACACAGGGAACGACATACCGCACTTACTTTTGACCGGATAAAAATTGATTTATCTGCAAAAGAATTACGGGTAGATAACACGACCGTTGCCTTAACCAAAAGCGAATATCTGATTTGTGAATATCTTGCAAGGAACAAAGGACAGGTATTTTCAAAAGAACAGATTTACGAAGCGGTTTTCAGCTTAGAGGGCGACAGTGATAATTCTACAATTTCTACTCATATCAAGAATATCCGGGCAAAATTGAACAAACTGGATATTCAGCCGATAGCGACAGTCTGGGGGATTGGATATAAATGGGAATGAAGAAAACAACATCATTGAAAGCGTCTTTTTGGAAATTCTTATGTATGCTGCTGATTGGGCTAATAGGTGCAGTGGTGATACCATTCAGTCTTATTTTAGCAGGAACCAGTACGGGACTTATTACCTATGCAGATTATTCAGAACGCAGTGCAAAAAACATTGTTCCTGTTATTGCTACAACGCCGGATTTGACAGATGTGCAGCTTCCTATGGGCTGCAAGTATTTGGTGCTGGATAAGAATTATCAAGTGACAGAAACGACCTTAGAGAGCGACGATTTAGACCGAGCTATGGAATACGCAATATCCGGGAAGATAAATACAAACCTCAACAAACAGTATTTGCTTGTGACCCGCGAAAATGAATATGTGGTGCTGCAATATTACATCGGCTCACAATTTATAAATGAATGGCTTTATAAACATTTTCCTTCACCGGAAATTCTGCTTTATATTCTTATAGCAATCAACTGTATTGCGGTATGTGTGATATTGACAGCGAAGTTTGCAAAAAATATGCGGATGCAGCTCTCCCCGCTTTTTGAAGCAACAAGGCAGGTTGCCGAACAAAATCTTGATTTTGAAGTGGGACATTCAAAAATCAAAGAATTTGAGGACGTACTTTGTTCTTTTACTAATATGAAAGACAATCTGAAAATATCTTTAGAGAAGCAATGGCATGCGGAACAATTACAAAAAGAACAGATTGCAGCACTCGCTCACGACTTGAAAACACCTTTGACCGTCATTCAAGGAAATATTGATTTGATAAGTGAAACGGAATTGGATGCAGAGCAGAAATTATACGCTGGGTATATTACGGAAAGTTCGGAACAGATGCAGTCCTATATAAAGATATTGATTGACATATCCAGGGCAGCAGTTGGGTACCAGTTTCGGAAAGAAAAGGTGGACTTCCGCGAGTACATACGAAAATTAAATGTACAGATTGGATCTTTGTGTAAGATAAAAGGAATACATTTGCAGGAAAATATATTGTCCGTACCTCAAAGTTTAGAAATTGACGGTATGTTATTGGAACGTGCGATTATGAATATCGTAAATAATGCTTTGGATTATTCACCGCAGGGAGGGACAATTTATGTAGAAGTGTGTAATTTGGGAAGTAATACGCAAATTTCAATAGCGGATGAAGGCAATGGATTTTCTAAAGAAGCATTGAAACATGCCCATGAAAGATTTTTTATGGATGATCAAAGTCGCGGTTCAAAGATGCATTTTGGTATGGGATTGTATATCGCAGAATCTATTGTAAAACAGCACGGAGGAAATTTGATATTAGAGAATTCAAAACAAACACATGGGGCAAATGTGATTATAAAAATCCCATGTTAGTGGCATTACGGGCAGTAAGAAGAACACTGCCCGTTTTTTTGTGCAAATCTTTATGAAATCTTCAAAATTATCCAATAACATAATCTTAGATTATCACACCAGTTGCAATTGTGGTTAAAAAAAATTCGTTGTCACATTCTGTCGAACGATTTTCAAAATATTATACCATTCATAACTCATCCATAACTCGTTCATAAGTCGGTGTTTTATAATGGCAGATAACGAGAAAAACCAGCAGCAACAAGAAATTCTTGTCCTACTGGTTTCACTCAGAGTCTTTTGTATCGGACTCACTATGTTGAGAGAGGAACTGCTCGGCCATACAATCCACGGTGTTTAACATGAATTTCCGTTCCTTTGGATGGCATACCTGAAATTTCCCTATGAGATGCTTTACATCTAAGTCTTCATCGGAAAGTTCCGGGTGGAACAGGACATCGCCTGAAATTCCTAACCGCCTCACAATAGGGCAGAGGATTTCAAAGGAAGGGTTCATGGAACCATTCTCGATTTTCTGTATGGTTTTAATGGCTACATGGCATTGGTCCGCCAGTTCCTGTTGGGTAAGACTGCATGCCTGCCGTGCAGTGCGGATGCAGTTACCTAAATGTGTTGCTGTGTCTTTCGGCATAATCGTTCACCTCACCTATATTCTATCGTGCCGATTGGGGTTTTCATATTCCCTAATCGTACCGATAAGTATGCATGATAATACCGAAAATGAGAAACAGAAAAAATATTCTGTTCATATATAAATGAAAGTCCTGTTGGGAGGCCCAATAAAAAAAACGGCTTCTCGCAGCAGGGCTTATTCGTGTTTGCCATCTGTGGTTTGCCGTAAGGAGGAAACCATGGGTGGCATTATTTTTGTAAAAGGATACAGGCTCCGGCCGGGTGAACAGCGAAAAAAATCTTAGCTTGCGATGCGGAGTTTTCTACCCATGGACAGGCATTATATTGCGTGTTCAATACCTACAATAATACCTATAACGCATATTATTACCATATCTGGAACCATCACGTCAGGAAGCAATGGAAGCTCCCTGGCGTTTTTCTTTGTCGATTTCTGACGATATTCGCCGATTCCTATTGGAGCAGAGGTCCTCCGTGTTTGTTTCGTGCCTCTATTGAAAATATAGCCCGTGAAAAATTTTCTTAAAAAATTTCCGTTTTCATTTCCGATTTTGAAAAGCTGAATTGTTTTAGTTATTTAAAAGGAAAAAAGAAACATTTCTGCTGCCCGAAAAATTTTTTTGAAAAAATTTTGAAAAACCTTTCCGGTTTGGGGTGGGCAGATCTGTCTTAGTAGTTAAAGGGGACAAAAGGACAGTTCTGCCACTCGGAAAAATTTTTTGAAAAAATTTTGAAAAACCTTTCCGGTTTGGGGTGGGCAGATCTGTCTTAGTAGTTAAAGGGGACAAAAGGACAGTTCTGCCACTTGGAAAAATTTTTTGAGAAATTCTGAAAAATCTTTCCGGTTTTGCATGGGCAGATTCGTCTTAGTAGTTCAAAGGAGGCGATAAGGACCACTCAAAACTGCATAAGAAAGGGGGAACGATCATGTCGGCTCCCTTAAAAGACAAGGACTGCATCATTGCCATATTTGACAGTTTTGCCAAGACTGTGATGAAGAACGAGTGCAGGAATGCAGTGGATGAAGAAAAAAGAAAACGAGAAAGAGAACAGGCGGTGACAGAAAAGCTGCAATATCTGTTTGAAACACAGATGCAGGAGGATGTCTATCCGTCCGAGCATCTGGTTCTGCAGGGAAAATCCCACATCTGTGTGATTACCAGCGAATGGCTTTACAATGCCATGCTGAAATTATCAGAAACACAGAGGGAGGTACTGATCCTGGATTTCTGGTATGGGTACACGGATATTGAGATTGCTGCACAGTTTTCTGTGACGCCAAGAACAATCTACAACTGGCGGCAGAAGGCTTTTGCTGCTATACGAAAGTATTATGAAAGGAACCATTATGAAAGAAAATGAACTTACATATGAGCTGATCTGCGCCGCCGTAAGAGGCGAGCGCGAAGCTCTCGACCAGATTCTAATTTACTATGACGATTATATCAACACATTAGCGACTGTGAAGGCGGAGGATGCCCAGGGGAAAGAGTACCAGTATGTCGATGGAGATTTAAAGACACGGATTCAGATGAAATTGGTGGATGCCATACCGAAATGGAGGGGACTTAGAAATGTTGACGACAGATTTATTTGATTTTGCCTATGTGCCGGACTGGTACGGACAGTTGGACGAGTTATCAAGGATAGCTCTCCCGGAGCCGTGGCGGTTCAAGAAACCAACCAATGTGACGAAGAACCAGGACACGCCCATTTTGGAACGCTATATACATATGATTTTTCGTAAACAGTGCATTGAGTTCAATTCAGCAGAAGACGCCAGAAAAGCAGCACAGTTCTTCCATGTGGAGAACGAGAGGGCCTGTTTCCATACCGGGCTATATAATAGCCGGTATAAAGGGATTTACGCTTTCTTCGACCGGAACCACAAGAAGGATTCCATGCTGGAATGGTATTTCCGGGGATTCTGTGACGAACTGTCACCGTGGCTGAGATACATACAGCCTCTGCCGCATAAACCTTCCTACTACACAGCGAAACGGGGTGCAGGATTTAATCCGGACTGGCCGATCAGGGTAAACGTAGAACACATCTTAGGGGATACAGAAAATCTGGAGAGGATTCCGGCGAAGATCCGCAAGGCGAAGAACCTGCCGCTTTTGTTTGAAACAGCGGTGGAGCTTGGCAGGCGGCGGGCCGTGGTGGAACCGGGGCTTGTAGTGCCGCAGGGATACCAAGGGAAGATACAGTATCTTCTCCCGGTTTACCTGACGAACATGAAAAAGCCGGATCTCGTGATGACGTTGGAAGTGATGGACGGTTATTACATGGGACACACCTGCCTGACTCTGGAGATGGCTTACCTAAACGCCAGGGTGGTCGCAAGGCCGCTGGTCCCGTGGCTGACAGAACTGGTGAAGTAAGGATAAGAGAATAAAGATAGAGAGACGCCCGACAAAGTTAGATGCACATAGGATGGTGCTTTGTCGGGTGTTTCTGCCCTATAGGGGCTGCGACAGGGTTCGGGGATTTATAACATTTCTCGCTGTGGCGGTAGGGTATCTTGCATATTCATAAAATAAGCCTGTCGAAAGACGGCTTGGAAAGGAGGTGGTGCGTATCCATGCGGCTTCGGCTGTGCCGCATGGAGCTGGGGAACAGCCAACATCCCTGCAGATAGCAGGGGCAACGAAAAATACATATATCAAATGCCTGGTTCGCGAGAAGGCAAAGGATATTTCATAAGGCGGTTTTACATATGTTCCGGCAGCGTGTCGGAAGGTATCGAAAAAAAAATCGCTGTGAAGTACCCTCTGGTCTTGCTGCGCTTTTTTCAGGCATCCGGGCGGATTTGGGTGTACTTCCGGCACTCAGGTCCGCCTTTTTCTATGTCTTTTGCCGCCTGCTGTGGGTATCACAGCCTGTCTGTGAATGACCACAGCATCCCGTGTCCGGGCGGAAAGGACACGACATGGAAAGAAAAAAAGAAAAGTCCGGGCTTACATTCCGGCAGTTACGGGAGATGGTTGGAAATGGTACAGGGCATAAGACTCCGACTGCAAGGCAGTTAAGGGAATCCGGAGAAGAACCTGTGGCGGTCCGGGAGATCGGGCCGGACGGGAGCCTGAGCGTGTATCCGGGTGGTTATGCTGTCTACTCCAACGGCAGCGGCACCACCGTGGTCAGTATTTGCGAGTGCGGTGAGTATACATACCGGTTCCATGACGGGGAGGATGATCTGCCTACAGAGAGCAGACTTCTCCTGGATGGAGAGGACTGGAGCGTGGTGGTGGCCCTAAAAGGAGAGGAGCAGATCGAGGCGAATCTTATGAACCGGAAAGGTGACCGTAAGGGTAGCAGGCAGTATGTGGAGGATTGGGAACATATCCGGGTGGAAGAGGAAGCACCGGATGTGTTGGATGCGATCATTCAGAGGGACATGCTGTCTGAACTGTTAGATTGTCTGACGGAGCGGCAGCGTGAAGTTATCACGGCATACTTTTTCGATGGACTTACACAGCAGCAGATTGCGGACAAGCTAGGGATAGCAAAACAGTCTGTAAACGAAAATTTGAAAGCCGCAATAAAGAAGATGAAAAAAATATCAAAAAATTTTTGAAGTACCCTGACAAACCCCTTCTCCCACGACAACAGGTGAAGGGGTTCATAGAAAACTCCTTCCCGGAGGCACAGCCGCCGGAAACAGATTTGACCGGAAGGAGGATAAGTCAATGGATGCAGCAAAGAGATTCACAATGGACATCGGCACCAGAGATATGGGCAGGCCCATCTGTGACGTACACAAAAGGGGAATCCGTAACCGGGTTCTGGATGCGCTCTTTGGCAGGGAGAACCGTGTGCTGATCATCATGCCCAGTGGGTGTGTGGACAGTGTTTCATTCCATCCCGTGGAAGCGCCTGCAGAGGAGGACACAGATGGGAGTTAAGGTTACGGAAAGCACGGCAAAGACCATTTACGTTTGTTCCCCATATAAGGCTACTTCCCTTTCAGAAGCGGAGCGGGAGTGGGAAATGAAAGAGAACGTAAAAAGGGCAAAGCTGGCCTGCCGGATATTAGTGAAACTGGGGTATCTGCCTCTTGCACCGCATCTGTATTTCACTCAGTTCCTTGAGGATGGTGATGAAAAGGAACGGGAGGAAGGTATAGCGCTTGGGATGCGGTGGCTGGCAGTTTCAGATGAACTGTGGGTATTCGGTGAGCGGATTTCTGACGGCATGAGCCAGGAGATCAGTTATGCCAGGGAACTTGGCATCCCGGTACAGTGCCTGCCGGAACCGTGCAGGCTGATCGAGTGCATCGTGAATGCGTGGAAACAGAGACAGGAAGAACACACGGAGGGCTGCCGGGAGCAGGGCAGCCGAGATCAGGAAGAAAGTGAGGACACGAACCATGAGTAAAAAGGATATGAAAAAAGAAGCAGTCATTTTGAGAGTGAGAAATCTGCACATCCATTTGGACGAGCATATGGAGACCACGAATCATTTTGAAAAGGAAGATACACCATGCTGCTGTGGCTGCCAGGGTGAGGAAGTGGAAATCGATCTGGATGAGCTGGCGGCGGAGCTTGCCGGGAAGACCGGCATTGAGATGAGCATCGTGAAAAAGGTGTTGGCGGCAGAAGAACGCATCCTGGAGAAGATGGGCGTTGTTGAGGTTGTGGAAGGAGAAACCACAGAGGATGATCCGCAGGAGACTGATAGTGAGACACAGGAGGAGCATACGGCACAGGAGAGCCATAAGCCGGAAGGCAGCGCATCTGATTTCCTGGAAAACGAGTTTCCGGAGATGTTAGGGCAGCTTCTGGGCGGGGCTATCCTCATGGGTATTATGGAGTCCATGCTGCCAGAGGGAATGCGTCCGGGAAAGAAATCTGAAACAGGAGGGTTAGGCCATGGCAAAGACCGAAAGTAAAGGAAAGGCAGCAGTCAGCGCTCTGCTTCCGGCAGTCAGCCCGGAGAAGATCATAAAAGGCATGACTACCATCTTTCAGGGGTTCTCCATCATGTTTGACGGAATGGCAGAGCAGATGCGGCAGATGGAAGGGCTGGCAGAGCAGATCGGGAACGGTCAGCAGATTTCTGAGGAATACCGGGATGAAAAATCGGCCGGGAAGAATGAAGCATCTACCGAAGCGGAATCAAAGAGCGTAGATACAGCAGACAGCGTCAACTCAGAAGATGCGCCGCCATGGGAGGAAGAAAATGGAAAGAAAGCACCAGCCGCAATTACCGTGGATGACCTTTTAAAAGTTGCAGCACAGAAGATCACTACGAACCGGAAGAACAGCCCGAAGATAAAGGCATTGCTTACTTCCTATGGCTGCGGCGCAATCAGTGAACTTCCAGAAGATAGGCGGGAGGCGTTCTTAAACGACCTCGCACAGCTGTGATAGTGGATGCCTATGGGAGTACACGCATTATTATCCGCATCCAGTTCCAAGCGTTGGCTGAACTGCCCGCCATCCGCAAGGCTGGAGGAGAACTTCCCGAATGAGAGTTCCTCTTATGCAGAGGAAGGGACGTGGGCGCATGAACTGTGTGAGTACAAGGTAAAGAAGTATCTGCACCGGCGGATGAAACGTCCGCAGTCAGAGTATCTGACCGAGGAGATTGAAAATATCACAGACATTTATGCGGAGTTTGTGATCTCCACGATTGAGGAGCTGAAGGCACAGGGACTTTCTGTGCTGGCACTGGTGGAAGAAAAACTGGATTACAGCCATATAGCACCGAGCGGTTTTGGTACCGGGGATATGGTGATCCTGGCTCCCGGTCTGCTCCATGTCTGTGATTTCAAGACGGGTTCCGGCGTGTTCGTTGATGCAGACCACAACACACAGATGATGCTGTATGCACTTGGCGCACTGTATGCCTATGACTATCTGTTTGACATCCAGACTGTTTCCATGACTATCATCCAGCCGCGGCTTGAGAATATCAGTACGTTTACCTGTACGAAACAGGAACTTCTGGATTGGGCTGAGAGCATCCGGCCGGTGGCAAAGATGGCATTTGAGGGAAAAGGAGAGCAGCAACCAGGTGACTGGTGCAGGTTCTGTCGGGCAAAAGCTATGTGCCGCGCAAGGGCAGAGGAAGCCCTGGCACTGGCGAGAGAGGAATTTCTTGACCTGGATCGTGGAGCGTTGGCAGATGAGATGGAACTGACCGATGCCACGGCACCTTACAGCCCGGACACAGAAGCCCCCACCTTCAAGTCTCCGGCATTGATCTCCCAACAGGAGATTGAATCCATTCTTCCGACACTGAACCGCATCTCCGAGTGGATCACCGCCGTATTTGCTTATGTTTCCAACGAGGCGATCAACCACGGTGTTGTCTGGTCCGGCTATAAGGTAGTGGAGGGCAGGAGCAAGCGGCAGTTTACAGACACAAAGGCAGTAGTGGATGCCGCAGCGAAGGAAGGTTTCACGGATGTGTATAAGCAGGAGCTTATTTCGCTTACGGAATTTGAGAAGATGATGGGCAAAAAACGGTTTGCACAGATACTGGGTGAGTTTGTGGTCAAGCCGCCCGGTAAGCTGGCGCTGGTGCCGGAAACAGACCCTCGTCCGGCAGTGGATTTAAACGGGACTGCCGAAGATGAATTTGAAGTGCTGGATTGAGGTGTGGGATGAAAGAGATTCCTATTACCAAAAATCAAATAGTTTTTGTAGATGACGAAGATTATGAAAAGTTAAATCAATATAGTTGGTGCTATCACGGAGATGGGTATGCCGCAAGAGGCTATCACAATAACGGAAAACTTATAATTGAAAAGATGCACCAAGCTGTCATTGGTAAAGCACCAGATGGTTTTGTGATAGACCACATTAACGGAAATAAATTGGATAACCGGAAATGTAATCTTCGATACGTGACTGTACAGCAGAATTGTTTTAACCGAAAAAGACGCTCACCAGTACAAGTCGGGGTTAATCCCTCAAAATATAAAGGCGTCACATGGAGAAATGACCGTGGAAAGTGGAGAAGTAACATTACCCATTGTGGCAGAAGAATATATCTAGGTCTTTATGATACAGAGGAAGAAGCAGCCCTTGCTTATAATGTGGCGGCAAAAGAAATATTTGGCGAATATGCCAAGCTAAATGAAATATAGGAGGACAACGACTATGGCAACTAATACAAACCCTACGAAAGTGATCATTCCCTGCCGGATTTCCTTTGCAAACATCTGGCAGCCGAAGGCGATCAATGGCGGTGATGAGAAATATTCTGTTTCCTGTGTCATTCCAAAGAGTGACAAGAAAACCCTGGCTCGTATCCAGAAAGCAGTGGAGGCGGCAAAAGAGGATGGCAAGACACGCAAGTGGAGCGGAAAAATCCCGCCGAACCTGAAACTGCCCCTGCGTGACGGCGATATCGACCGTCCGGATGATGAGACCTATCAAGACTGCATGTTCGTCAATGCCACATCGAAAGATGCGCCGGGTATTGTTGACCGCAGGGTACAGCCTGTGACAGATCCGATGCTGGTTTATTCCGGGTGCTACTGCAACGTCAGCGTGAATTTCTATCCGTTCAATGCCAATGGCAACCGCGGTGTGGCTGCCGGCCTTTCCAATATCCAGTTCGTGAAAGACGGGGAACGTCTGTCCGGCAGGGCATCTGCGGAAAGTGAATTTGATGCATTGGAAACGGAAGAGGAAGAGGTTCTGGGCGAAGATATGCCGGATTTCCTGAAATAAAGTAACACAGCAACAAAATAATGGGAGCCGGGAAGGAGGCGGATGCCTTCTCCCGGAATTCCCATTACATGGGGTGATGAACATGAATGAGATTTATACAGACAGCAGGTCGCCGGACAGTCCGCAGGTGCTTTCCATTGACCTGGAGACCTACAGCAGTGCAGACCTTTCCAAGTGCGGCGTGTACCGGTATGTGGAGGCGGATGATTTTGAAATCCTGCTGCTGGCATACGCCTTTGACGAGGATGAAGTGCGGATTGTGGATATGGCCTGCGGGGAAAGTGTGCCGCAGGAGATATGGGATGCCATTGACGATCCCGGCATTATCAAAGCGGCATGGAACGCACAGTTTGAGCGTACCTGCATCGGACATTACCTGGGGCGGGTGCTCTCCCCGGACAGCTGGCAGTGTTCCATGATACACGCGGCATCCCTTTCCCTCCCGCTTGCACTGAGGAATGCGGCCCTGGTGTTAAAGACCGGGGAGCAGAAAGACCGGGCGGGGGAGAACTTGATCAAATATTTTTCTATGCCGTGTAAGCCCACAAAATCAAATGGAGGGCGCACACGGAACCTTCCGCAGCATGATCCGGAAGGGTGGCGGAAATTTAAGGATTACTGTTTGCAGGATGTCCGTACTGAACGGGATATCCGCAAACGGTTAGAGGCATTCCCGATGCCGGAGGCTGAATGGAACTATTATCACATGGATCAGCGCATCAATGACCGCGGTGTCAGGATCGACACGGTACTGGTGGAGCAGGCGATTGCCTGTGACCTCATGCTGTCGGATGAGATGACAAAAAAAGCCTATGAACTGACTGGTCTTGAGAACCCGAACAGCGTCAGCCAGCTAAAACAGTGGCTGGAGGAAAAAGGAATCCCGATGGAGAGTCTTGGCAAAAAGGATGTGGCGGCAATGATCGCAGAACTGGATAAGAACGGATGTGATCAGGAGGCGTTGGATATGCTGAAACTCCGGTTACAGATGGCGAAAAGTTCTGTGAAGAAATACCAGGCGGCGGAGCGGTACGTCAATCAGGATGGCAGGGTTAAGGGATTGTTCCAATTCTACGGCGCCAATCGCACGGGGCGATTTTCAGGAAGGGGAATCCAATTGCAAAATCTTCCCCAGAACCACATTTCCACACTGGATGAAGCGAGGGAACTTGTGAAGATGGGATGTTTTGAAGCGGTTGAGATGCTCTACGGCAATACACCGGATGTGCTGTCTCAGTTGATCCGCACTATGCTGGTTCCAAAAGAAGGCTGTGAGTTTATTGTTGCGGACTTCTCAGCGATTGAAGCCAGAGTGCTTGCATGGGAAGCGGACGAACAGTGGCGGCTGGATGCATTTGAAAAGGGGGCAGATATCTACTGTGAGTCTGCTAGCCAGATGTTCCATGTGCCGGTAGTAAAACATGGCGTAAATGGTGACCTCCGGCAGAAGGGGAAGGTGGCCGAACTTGCATGTGGTTATGGTGGCTCCGTGGGTGCGCTGATTTCTATGGGTGCGTTGGATATGGGACTGAAAGAATCGGAGCTGCCAGACCTGATCCAGAACTGGCGGGAGGCAAACCCGAAGATCGTGCAGTATTGGTGGGATGTGGAGAAAGCAGCGGTGGAAACCGTAAAAACCCATGAAGAACACAGTATCAAGAGAATCCGTTTCCAGTATTATTCCGGTACGCTGTGGATGGTGCTGCCGTCGGGCAGGAAACTGGCATATCTTCAGCCGAAGCTCCAGCCGAACCGATTCGGGCGGATGAGCCTGACTTTCTGCGGGACAGGGGCAAATAACAAGTGGCAGAGGCAGGAGACGTACTCTGGAAAAATTGTGGAGAACTGTATTGCCGCAGGGATGGAAGTTCTAACGTATAGAGGGGTTATCGCTATTGAGAAAGTTATGCCGGATGACCTGCTATGGGATGGTGTGGAATGGGTGCCGCATGAGGGGCTGATTGACAAAGGAATGCAGGAAACAGTGATTGTCAGTACCGGATGTGGCAGCGGACTGCATATGACGGCCGGACACAAAATCCTGACGGAGAAAGGATGGTGCGAATGTGGGAAAAGTGATGGACTTAGTTGGGCAGAAGTTTGGACGCCTCACTGTATTGGAAAGGGCAGAAAACGACAGGCACCACAAAACACGCTGGCTGTGCCAGTGCGAATGCGGAAACCAGAAGGTCATTTCCGGGGATTTATTACGGAATGGAAAAACCACTTCCTGCGGATGTTTCCGTTTCCACGATTTAACAGGGCAGACCTTTCATTTCCTGACGGTATTGAAACGGGCAGAGAACAACAAAGCAGGGGAAAACGCAATGGCTGTGCAGATGTGTATGCGGAAAAGAAACCATTGTTCCGGCGGGCGATCTGACCAGAAAAAAATATCCAACAAAGTCATGCGGCTGTATGTCAAAGCACCTGATCTCAGAGCATTAAAAGACACATGGGATGAGCAGACATCCAGCATGGGCGGTGTGGCATTCGTTGAAACAGCGGTGCCTGGACCCGAACCATCCTGCTTACCACAATTACGGCGGGCGTGGGATTACAGTGTGCCAGGAGTGGCAGGACAGTTTCGAGCGTTTCTGGGCAGATATGGGTTCTTCATATCATCCCGGATTAGAAATCGACCGGATAGACAACAGCAGGGGTTATTGTGCGGAAAACTGCCGATGGACAACCAGAAAGATCAATTCCAGAAACAAGAGAACCAATCGTGTGATCGATACGCCATATGGAAAAATGACCGTAGCAGCACTGGCGGAACTGACAGGAATCGGGGTAACGACTTTGCTGTACCGATTGGATCACGGCTGGCCGGCAGAATATCTGTGCGTCCCTCCGGATTTCAAGAACGAGTATACGACATCCGGAATTGCGGTCCGAGGCACAGATTTTGTGTATTTGACAGAGGAACAGGAAAGCTGCGTATCGTGAGTAACTGCACACAGGCAATCGCTAGGGATATCCTGACGGAAACGATGTGGCGGCTTGAAAAAGCCGGATTTGAGATCGTGGGCCATGTGCATGACGAAGTCATTATTGAAGCACCCATCGGGAAGTACACGCCGGAAGATGTCTGTAAGATCATGGCGGCAAATCCCCGCTGGTGCATGGACTTACCATTAGCGGCGGCTGGCTATCGCGGCGATTATTATTTTAAGGACTGAGGTGGCGGCATGGCTCATGTGATGGAAATGAAAGACGGAAAAACAGCCACGGTATTTGGACTTAGGGATGTGCTGGAGATGATCGAAGAATATGCCGGACCGGAACCAAGACGTTTTATTGAGGAGCATGTATCTGAGATTGAACAGGATGGGGTGGACTTTCAGGAACAGGAGAAATACTACGAGGACAGGATCGAGAGACTGGAAGACCACCAGAGGGCGCTTCTGAATGAAGTGAAAGAAGAAGTGGAAGCTATGGAGCGGCTTTTGGATGCGCCGCGTTTAAACCGTGCAAAGCTGTATGCGGCTGTGAGAAACATCCAGAAGATGGTCTGTGCTGATCTTTAGGGGGGACGGCATATACCAAATGGCATCGGAGGATGCGGAAAGCGAGGATTTTGATATGAAAACAGGCAGAAGTTTAAAAGAAGTCATGGTGGAACTGGACCGCCAGAGCAGGGCGAAGAGGGATTATATCGGGTCGGCGGAGGTATTCCATCTCAGGGATGACGGCAGGACGTTTGAGATCAACCATGCGATTTCCGGGCAGCAGGAAATTTTTGATACCAGCCAGCTCTTCCACAGGCAGGTGGCATCGGCGCTTGGCATCCCGGCAAAGTATTATGACATGATGTCGGCGCAGAAACCGGAACTGCTGGCAGAAAATGTAAACGCATGGTTTGCGGATAAGACAGGCAGCTATATGATCCGCTCCATGGATTATGGCAGCGGTCCGGTGGCAAGGGCGCTCCTTTCAGAACGGTACCGCCGAATTGACAATATGGAGATCGCCACGGCAGTCCTTCCGTTATTTGCCGGACAGGAACAGTATGAGGTGGTTTCCTGCGAAGTGACGGAGAACCGGCTGTATTTAAAAATCGTGAATCACCGGCTGGAGATGGCGGTTGTTCCGGGAGACTATGTGCAGGCCGGCGTGGTGATCTCAAACTCAGAGGTCGGACTTGGCTCCGTTTCCGTACAGCCGCTGGTCTACCGCCTTGTGTGTACGAATGGGATGGTCGTCAATGACATGGGTGAAAGGAAGAACCATGTAGGGAGGGTAGCCAGGGCATTAGAGGACAGCTTTCACATTTATTCGGATGAAACCATCGAAGCAGAGGACAAGGCATTTCTTCTGAAACTCCGGGATGTGACGGCTGCGGCGATTGAGGAGAGCCGTTTTGCACAGGTGGTCGGCAGATTAAAAGAGGCAGCTGGTGTGCCGATTACAGGAAAGGTGTCGGAGGTGGTGGAACTTACCGGCCGCAGCTATGGGCTGAACCAGGACGAGCAGGACAACATCCTGCAGTATCTGATTTCCGGCGGTGACCTCTCACAGTACGGTTTATCCAATGCCATCACACGGGCAAGCCAGGATGTAGAGTCTTACGACCGGGCGACTGCGTTGGAGGGCATCGGCTGGCAGGTTGCTGCCATGGCGCGGCAGCAGTGGAAGGAGATGAATGGGTAATGCCTGAGAGAGATTTTGGATTCCGTTGGGTGACACACTCATCTGAAAACACTGCCGGTCATCCGTCCAGGCATTCCCACTCTGATCCGACCGCAGACGCAGCCATTGGCAACCTTATGCGGGAGGAAAGGAAAAAGCATCCGTCCAACAGGCATGGGAAATCCAGGCGGAAGAAAAACAGCAGCCGGCGGATACCGGGAGGAGGGAGAAGTAGTGAGGGAAAATGAAGTAGAAAAGGCATTTGTGGATGCAGTCAAAGAGGCTGGCGGTAAAGCGGTAAAGTTTACCAGCCAGACGATGAACGGGGTGCCGGACAGACTGGTCCTGCTGCCCTGCGGCAAGTGCGCTTTTGTAGAGCTGAAAGCTCCCGGAAAACAGATGCGGAGTCTGCAAAGAAAACGGAGGGAGCTGTTACTGTCACTTGGATTCCCTGTGTTCTGCGTAGACCGACCAGAACAGATACAGCCGGTCATGAAAGCGCTTGGAGAGTGGAAACCGGGAGAACCGGTTCCAACAGGAGTAGGGGCAGAAATCCCGGAACTGATAAATATGATACTGCCAGGAGAAAGGAGGCATTTGTGAAAATCGAGCTAAAGTGTGATATGTGTTCAAAGAAAATATGGCGCTATCCAAGTCAGATTAAAACGCATAATTTTTGTTCGCGTGTGTGCTTAGCGGCTTATAGCAATAAATCCAAAAACCCTCATGGATATGCTGATTTAAAGGACTATAGGAAAATTTCAGAGCATATGACGAAGCTGAACCGCGAACTTAATCCTGAAAGAATGACTGAGCAGACAAGAAAAAAATTGCGTGAAGTTCACTTGGATTCTGGGGAAGGGAAGACCTATACAAAAATCTACGGAAAATTGGCACACAGAGTGGTAGCGGAACAGATTCTTGGAAGACCCCTTAAACAGGAAGAAGTAGTTCATCATTTGGATTTTAACCGCAGAAATAATGAGCCTTGGAATTTGATGATTCTTCCTTCTAATGAGGCGCATCTTCGATATCACGCAAAATTAAAGAAATTTTTTGAAAAGGGTATTATTGATGAGTGGGTGGTTGAGGAGGTGGTTCCTGATGGAGTTCAAACCGCATGATTATCAAGAGTATTGTATCCAATATGTGAAAACACATCCAATCGCGGCGTTGTTCCTGACGATGGGATTAGGGAAAACAGCCATTACTCTGACGGCTGTGAATGACTTAATGTTGGATACCTTTGATGTGAGTAAGGTGCTGGTAGTAGCGCCGCTTCGAGTTGCGCGGGACACCTGGCCGGCAGAAGTTGAAAAGTGGGAACATCTGAAGTTCCTTTCCATTTCCGTCATCGTTGGGGACGTTAAGACACGGATCGGGGCGCTGAACCATCCGTCTCTGGTGTATGTTATCAACCGTGAGACGGTCAAATGGCTGGTGGAGTATTACGAGAAAAACGGCTTGCGGGGGGATTTTGATATGGTGGTGATTGATGAACTTTCTTCTTTTAAGAACCATCAAAGTCAGAGGTTCCGTTTCCTCCGGAAGATCCGTCCGTTTGTAAAGCGGTTTGTTGGTCTGACTGGTACGCCGACTTCCAACGGTCTTATGGATTTATGGGCGGAGATTGGGATTTTAGATGGAGGACAGCGCCTGGGGAAATTTATCGGCCGGTACCGGGAAGCCTACTTCAAAGCCGGCAGTATGAATCCGCAGACTGGTGTGGTGTTCCAGTATGTTCCCAGAGAGGGAGCAGAAGAACAGATCTACGAAAAGATTTCAGACATCACGATCTCAATGAAAGCCCTAGATTATCTTAATATGCCAGAGTGTGTGATGGCTTCCCATGAAGTGGAGATGAGCACGCAGGAAAAGAAATTCTACGATATGCTGGCAAAAGACCTGCTGATCCCGTTGGAAGATGGTGATATAGACGCCGCCAATGCCGCAGCCCTTTCCGGGAAACTCCTGCAGATGGCAAACGGCGCTGTGTATGATGAGAATGGCACAGCCCGCAGGATTCACAACCACAAGTTGGAAGCATTGGAGGATTTGATCGAAGCCGCCAACGGGCAGAGCGTTTTGGTAGCGTACTGGTTCAAGCATGATAAGAAACGTATTGAAGAACATCTCACAAAGATGGGATGCTCGCCGAGGGACATCAAGAACAGTGAGGATATCCGGGATTGGAATGCCGGGAATATCCCGGTTGCACTGATCCATCCGGCAAGTGCCGGACATGGTCTGAACATTCAGCAGGGAGGGCACATCCTGATCTGGTTCGGACTGACCTGGAGCTTGGAACTTTACCAGCAGACCAATGCCCGACTCTGGCGGCAGGGGCAGACAGATGTGGTGACGATCCATCACATCATTACGAAAGGCACAGTGGATGAAGATGTGATGGCGGCACTGGAAGAAAAGGATGTGACGCAGGAAAAGCTGATCGCTGCGGTCAAGGCCAGACTTGGCCGGTAAGGGCATAGTGCCCGTTAAGACAAAAACACACGGTTCGGGCGGAAGGAGGACGATTCATGGGACGACCGAAGAAAGAAAAATATGAAATAGAGGAGCGGTTCCTGACGGAAGCCCTCCTTCTGGCCGGATCATATTCGGATGCCATAAAGGAAAAGAAACAGCTTCAGGATTTGATGACAGGAGAGTTTGAATATACCGAGGACATGGCAATCCAGGATTTGATCGGAGGAGGGCAGCAGGAAGGGGAGCGGGTACAGACCAGCAATATTTCCAATATCCCGGAGAGGGCGGCAATCCTGCTGGCGGATGGATATGTGGAGAAACAGAAATACCGGATGCAAAAAGAAGCACAGAGACGGGTGGATGAATACCGGAAGCTCTGTGAGCAGGTGGAGATTGTGGAGACTGCTATGAATGAGCGGATGGATGACAGG
Organism: uncultured Lachnospiraceae bacterium; assembly: GCA_900539175.1. Taxonomy (GTDB): domain Bacteria; phylum Bacillota; class Clostridia; order Lachnospirales; family Lachnospiraceae; genus Novisyntrophococcus. The sequence goes on along the minus strand of UQAW01000034.1, from coordinate 11,470 downwards.
ACAAGAGCTGTATTTCGGTGTCTTTTCATAGAACATAGGGCATGGAGTGCTGTCAGGGATGAGCATGGGAATGGTTTGCGGCCACAGCAGATTGCAGATGCACGGGAGAAAGCAATCGAAGCTATAGCAGAAGAATTGTCATTAATAGAGCAGATCGCAGAGGAGTTATGATGGGAAGAAAGAAAAAGAATGTTGAACGGGCAAGTGTGGAAGCTACTGACTTTATTTTAGAGGCCATCAGACAATATCCTAAAATGAAAGAAGGGTGTAAGAATTTTGAAGAAAACCGAGGATTTTTATTGAAACACTGCCAGATTAATCTTGAAGCGTTTGTGCCAGAAGCTGCACCAAATGAGGATTTATTTATTCAGCCAGGAATCCGCGGAAAGGATCGGAAATTGATAGATGCTTACTTGGATGATAAAGAAAAAGTGTATCTTTTAGAACACGGCATTATGGGATTAGAGGGTGAGGTAAAGGAAGTGGCAGAAGCCTTGTTTTTGAAACAGCTGCCACGGGTGGAAGTGGAAAGAAAGTTTTCTTTATCGCAGTCTACGATTACCCGGAGAAGGAATGAAGCAGTAAGACTTCTTGCAATAGAAGTGGATTCTTTTATGATTTGGAAAAGTGAAATATTGTTTGCATAGCGGAATCCGGATGTTATGATGCGTCCGGATTTTTCCGCTTTAGGATGTTCATGGTATAAAAAAAAATAACTTGAACATTTCTATATATAAACTGAACATTTACCTTAATAAGTTGAATATTCGGAGCCTTTATTTTTGAGTGAAAGCCGTGGTATTATTTATAATGCCGAGAGGCGGAGGATAGAGATGTCCTCCTAACATAAAGCTGGAGCAGGAGCAGTCCTGATTCCGGCTTTTTCTTTTGCAGACACCACGGGAGGTGAGAGAATTGGGCAGGAAGAACAGGAGGAAGGAATCAGCGTATTCCCGGAAGATGAGAAATCCAGAGAAATTGATATCCAAACCGCAAACGGACATCGTACATAGCGGCGTGGCTCCGGTCAGAGGAGACATTTGGTTTGCAGAGCTTGGGAAGCATCCGGGGACGAGTGTTCAGGAAGGATGCCGGCCAGTGTTTATTATGAGCAATGATACGGCAAACGGGCATTCCGGTACTGTAACTGTCGTGCCGATGACTTCCAAGAAGAAAAAAGCATATCTTCCAACACATGTTTTGACAGAAGCATCTGACTGTCCCAATCTTGAGCCTTCTATGGTGCTGGCGGAGCAGGTGACTACCATTGGCAAGTGCGCCCTCAAAAGTTTTGTAGGGCGTGTCGGAGAGGACAGAGTACATGAGATTGAAAAAGCTGTGGAAGTGCATCTCGGTCTGGCTGGAAAAGCACGGGATTAGTGAGCGCAGCCTTTTTATGTCCAGATTTACATTCAGCAAGATTTCTAACCAGGATTGGAGATGATAAATTGTGGGAACTACCAGTAACGGCCGTGCGCCGGTGAATTTTGTAAACATCCCGGCAGATCTGAAAGCGTCCTGCCGGTTCTGTGTGTGGAAGATGGAGAAGGGAAAAGGCAGGTCAGCAAGGCTTACCAAGGTGCCCTATGACCCGGCAACCGGGAGAAAGGCGCAGAGCAATAACGCCGCAACCTTCTCGGACTTCAACACAGTCATTAAAACTTATGCAATGGGCGGATATGACGGCATCGGTATCCGGGTAGATAACGGCATCGGTGCTTTTGACATTGACCATTGTATCCGGGAGGACGGGAGCCTCAACGATGTGGCTGCTTCCGTGCTTGGAATCTTCAAAGACGCTTATGTGGAACGGTCCCCGTCCGGAACCGGCCTGCGCGGGTTCTTCCATGTGGACGCGGATTTTAATTTTGACAAAACCATTTACTACATCAACAACCGTACCCTTGGTTTAGAAGTTTATCTTGCCGGGGCGACAAACCGCTTCGTGACAGTGACAGGAAATAAGTACCGGGAAGGAAACGTCCCAACGGATATGCCGGCACTTCAGACTTTGCTGGATACGCTGATGAAACGAAAGAGCCAGGTGGTGAACACACACATTGAGCCATGTTCTTATCTGTCCGATGAGGAAGTGCTGGAACACGCAGGGAAGTCTGCCAATGGGGAACGCTTCATGGATTACTACGAGGGTAACTGGCAGAAATATTTTGATAACCAGTCCGATGCGGATATGGGGTTTCTTTCCATGCTGGCGTTCTGGTGCGGCTGTGACGAGGAGCAGATCGACCGTATTTTCCGTACCTCCGGCATGATGCGCCCCAAATGGGACCGGCAGCAGGCCGGCACTACCTATGGGGCAATCTCCATCCGGAATGCTGTGTCCACCTGCCGTGCGATCTACCTTCCGGTCGATCCGCAGGACATCACGGATGCAGGGGATGAGTTTAAGAACCTTGACGGGGAAGAGGTGGATTACAACCCGGACCTTTCCCAGATCAAGACCACGCTGGATGAGATGCAGCCGCAGTCCAATCCCCGCTATGGCCGGGATGAGATCGGAGTCGGAAATATGTTCGCAGACTACTTCAAAGGCGTGGCGCGCTATAACCGTGACCGGGGCATCTGGTATGTGTATGACGGAACGGTCTGGCGGGCAGACACGGGAGGACTGAAAGTTGCGGAACTGGCAAAACTCTTAGCGGACCGCCTCCTGACTTATGCGATTAAGATCAAAGAGGAGGACACCAGAAAGCGTTTCATCGACCGCATCCGCAAGCTGCAGCAGAGGAAACACCGAGAAACCATGTTAAAAGATGCGAAATCCGTGTATCCGCTGGCGATGTCCTTTTTTGACCGGGACATTTACCTGTTCAACCTTGCCAATGGGACGCTGAATTTGAGAACACTGGAATTTAGGGAACACCGGGCAGAGGACTACCTGACGAAGATTTCCCCGGTCGTTTACGATCCGGAAGCGGGCTGCCCGCGCTGGACACAGTTCATGGAGGAAGTCATGCAGGGGGATGAAGAGCGTATCCGGTATATCCGGAAGGCACTGGGATACGCATTGTCCGGTGATACCAGGATGGAGTGTCTGTTCATTCTTTACGGTGCAACCTCCCGCAACGGTAAAGGTACCATGATGGAGACATTCCTGCGGATCATGGGCGACTACGGCCGCAACGCCGATCCTGCCCTTCTTGCCATGAAGTTCAATGCACAGAGCAACGGTCCCACAGAAGAAGTGGCGCGGCTTGCGGGTTCCCGATTCGTGAACATCTCGGAGCCGGAAAAGAAGCTCACCATGGACGCAGCCTTTACCAAACGTATGACAGGTAACGATTCTATCACGGCCCGTTTCCTGCATGAGAACAGTTTTGAGTTCCGGCCGAATTTCAAGATATTCATTAATACGAACCATCTGCCGAATATCACAGACCTTACGTTGTTCGATTCCGGCCGTATCAAGATCATCCCGTTCAACCGCCATTTTGAGGAGGAAGAACAGGACAAGGGATTGAAGGCTTTTTTTGCAGAGGAAGAAAATATGTCCGGCATCTTTAACTGGCTGCTGGAAGGGCACAGGCTTTTTGAAAGAGAGGGGCTTGCTATGCCAAAATCCGTACTGGAGGCGACCGATGCTTACCACAAGGAATCGGATCGGATCAGCATGTTTTCAACGGAGTGCCTGGTTACAGAATATGGGAATAAGCTGGCAAGTAAAGCAGTTTATACCAGATATGTGGACTGGTGCAGGGATAATGGATACAAGCCAGAAAATATGAAGAATTTCCGAAAAGGCATGGAAGTGCATTACACATACAACAACAGCGGAAGGCCGACAGGCGGAGGAAACCCAACGACCGTTGTTGAGGATGTGAAATTTGCCACGGGTGAGGAACCGGAGTTTGAGGTGGTTCCAGATGCTTAAAGACGATTGTTATTTCCACAATGTGCAATCACTCAAGCCTGAAGGAACAACACGATACCCGCTTTTTGTAGGGGCTGCAGTTTTTTTCATCTCCTACAACTTCCTACAATTCTTAAGGTGCGAAATTCAAAAAAACCTTTATTTTACGCTACTTTTTAGCCCTCCAAGATTGGATGTAGGAAATGTAGGAGGAAAATAGGTTATTATTTTTTATTGTTTCTTTTATAGAGGATTTATATTTTATCTCCTACATCTCCTACAAAAGAATAAAAACAGAAAAAGAAAATCAGGAAAATGGCTTGTTTTCAAGGAAAATCGGGGTTTGAAGATTGTAGGAGATGCGGATTTTTGGATGCGTTCATCTCCTACAATCTCCTACATTACGATTCATTGTGGCAGATAATAAATCATATCAGGCATCTTTTGTGGCAGCTTGCTTTGTGGGAATCTCTACAAGGTGAGCAGCGGCAAAGGGTGCCTGCTTTGATACATAAACCAAACGAGAGGAGAAGTAAAACTATGAGCAGGATTTTAACATGCGAACAGGTGTCAGATGGGCATCCCGATAAAATCTGTGACCAGGTTGCGGATGCCATTGTGACAGACTGTCTGGTACATGACAAGGAAAGCAGGGTGGCGATTGAGTGTCTGTTAAAGGACAGCCGCCTGATCATCGCCGGGGAACTGACCAGTAAGCACCAGCCGGACTACCGGAAACTGGTGGATGATGTGCTGGAGCGTATCGGGAAGGGAAAGACGGAATACGGCAGGATGGAGATCATCAACCCGCTGGATGTTGCCTTTATGGTAAGGGAGCAGTCGGCGGACATCGCCCTTGGTGTGGATAAGGGCGGGGCCGGAGACCAGGGCATCATGTTCGGATATGCCACCAACGAAACGCCGGAGCTCCTTCCGGTTCCGTTTGCCGTGGCGACCAAGTTCCTGCGGCTTTTGAAGAACCATCCGTCAAAGATGTTCCGGGCGGATGCCAAGGCGCAGGTCAGTTTTGATTACAGCAGCGGACGGATTACCGCTTTCCTCTGCTCCGTGCAGCACAGCCCGGATGTGGAAGTCAGTGATTTCCGCCACATCATCGAAGGGATGATGGTGCTGGCGGCCTGTGAGTACGGGCTGAATGGTGACTTCGTGAAACTGGTCAATCCGACCGGACGGTTTGTGGTCGGCGGCTCGTTTGCTGACTGCGGCGTGACAGGAAGGAAACTTGCCTGTGATACCTATGGCGGCATCGGCAGGCTTGGCGGCGGTGCGCTGTCCGGGAAAGATCCAAGTAAGGTAGACCGCTCGGCAGCGTATATGGCACGGAAGATTGCCCGTGACATTGTGCAGGCCGGATATGCGGAGCAGTGTGAGATACAGATTGCTTATGCCATCGGGATGGAACATCCGGTGTCAGTCAATGTGGACTGTTTCGGTACAGAGTTCCAGCCGCTGGATTTTATCCAGGCTTATGTGGGTGACAGTTATGATCTGACACCGAGGGGGATTATTAACCGGCTGCATTTACTGGATGTGGACTACAACCTGGTATCCGCCTACGGACACTTCGGGAAGCCCGGACTTCCATGGGAGGAATAAAAAAAGCCTGCGGCAATAGCAGGCTTTTAGATTCCCATAATATCGTGAAAATAAGGCAGAGTGGAATATTGATATTTTCGTGAAAATGCCCGTGGATGCATAGGCGAGGTTCCATTGACGTGGTTGATGTATGTATCCACATAATCGTTTGCTTCCTGAACAATGGTTGGAAGATTCCTCATCATTTCAGCATATTCGTCCTGATCGACAAGGGCTGTTGTGTTTGAATCGAAGTAATCAATGTTTTTGATGATTGCTATTTTGGAATAGTCAAGACCGGATTTCGTTTTCTTTGAACGCACAGTTCCGGTAAACATGAACGCGTTTTTGTGTCCGATAGACGAGCGGAACGGCACACAAATAAAGTAATCATCATGCGAATCAATTAACAGGCAGGTATAAGGACGTCCGTGTTTGTGCATCAGTTCAGGATATGTAGCAGGAGGGTAGTCCTGGGTAAATTTGGATGATAGGAGTGATAATTCTGAATCATATTCCATTTTTCGACACCTCACAACGTAAAAAAGCGAGGTCGACTAGTTGGAGTCAACCTCGCCGGGATTTCGCTTCGCTCGGTCAATTTTTATTTTACCGATGTGTCAGAACCGTCACACATCATCTTCGCTCGGTCAGTTTTTATTTTACCGACGAGTCAGAACCGTCACTCGTCATCATTTAGCGAAGGAAAGAAGAATGTTCTTCTTTCACTTATATTATATGCGAAAGTGAGCTTTTTATCAAGAGGAATGAATCAGAATTTGAAAAATTTTTTGAGTACAAGTAAGCGATATTCTACGCTTTGCAGCACCCCGTCGCTTGCGGAAACTAAACACATACGTTCATGATATTCTTGCCGTCATGAACGGAATCTGTTAAGCAATGTTTCTGTGCCGCGCATTGCGAAGCGTTTTTGTAAAAACAGTGGATGAGATGCACACTGTAAAGAATATTGAGCATCTAACTCATTGCTATTATATAGGGCAAGGAGAGAAATAGCAATAGTTTAGTTACTTCTTTGCTTAAAACTGGAATTGTCCAGATTAAAAGAAAAATGGACGAAAAAGAAAGAACTGGACGATCTTTGAAGATGGGAGATGAATCAAATGCCATACAGACCAAACATACCGTGCAGACATCCCGGCTGTGCGGCTCTTGTCCCTTACGGACAGAAATATTGTGAAAAACACAAAGCACTGCACCCGGAAGAAGTGCGGTCAGCCTCGAAGCGCGGGTACGGAAAGAGATGGCAAAAAGCCAGCCGGGAATACCTGCAGGCGCATCCGCTGTGTGTGCTGTGCATGAAGAAACAGCCGCCACGGTATGTGAAGGCGACAGTGGTTGACCACATCACCCCACACCGCGGCGACCAAAAGCTGTTCTGGGACCGGAGCAACTGGAGAAGTTTATGTAAGCAGTGCCATGATAAAAAGACGCGGGCGGAAGACAACAATCCGACTTACACCTATTGAGCCATGTCTTTTTCAATCACCAGCCGTCCTTCCTCACACTGGATGGATACGAAGCTGCCGGCTGTGAAGCCGAGCTGCTCCAGCCACTTCCCTTCCAGACGGATCTGTGGAGAAAGGTTCCTGCCCTGGTAAGTGCAGTAGACTTTCCTGCGGCGGTTCCTTTTCTGTTTTTCTTTCAAAGGTTCATGCCTCCTTTCTTTGCGGTACGGTCATGTTACCTCTGAAAGCAGAATATATCCAGCAGATTCGACGCCATAAATTACACAGATTTCCGGGGCTTTGTTTGTGTACAATATGGCGGAAAGGGCCCGCCGGGGGCCGGGTTCACTTCTCTGTGGTGAAGTGCCACGGAGACCGCCGCCCCCTCAAACGTAAAAAACCGCGAATTTGATAGGCCGGGGGTCTGGCAGTTACGGCGCAAAATGAAACCAGCAGACGAAGAGGCGCGGCAGCACTGCCAGCCCCCATCATATAAATATCCGAAATGAACCAAAACACATGAAATTCCTTGATAAAATGGGAGCTTTCGTGTGTTTTTGTTTGTTCCGGCGAAACATGAAAATCTGGAATAAAACAGGAACTATCCAGGTATCAGCGACACCGCTGTGAGGAAAATTTACCTCGTCATTTTTTATGAGTTTTTGGGGATTTTTTCGCAAAATGGGCGGGGTTACGGCGCAGCATGGAAACGGTGCAGCATGAACCATACGGGAAGGAGGGGCGGCGATGGAAGCAAATACGGAAGCGGAGATGCTGGAGGATATGGCGAAACGGTTCTGCCCCAACTGCGGTGCAGCGGTCACGCCAAACGGCAGAGGCCGTCCGAGGATATTCTGTTCGGAACCCTGCAGGTATGCGTGGAAGAACAGAAACCCGCACCCGGAAAACTGGAAATCCACCCGGACGGCTGTCTGCCCGGAGTGCGGAAAACCATTTCTGGCAAGCCGGGAGTATGGGAGAGTGAGGAAATATTGCAGCCATGCCTGCGCCAACAGAGGACGGGCAAAACGAAAGGAGCGTGAGGGAAATGAAGGATAAGATTGAAACCATCGGTGTGTACTGCGTCTGCAATACGATGGGTATCTGCGTACATGAGATTGACTGCTGTGAGGACAGGGTGCTTGCATCCGCAAATGGAGAAAACCCGCAGTGGTGTCCCATGAAAGAACAGACGCCGGAGGGCGGAAAAGAGACGGAGCCGGGATTCTTATTCGGTTCTTTTTTCGTGCCGTTCTCAGAGGTCATGCGCGTCTGAGTAAAGGAGGACGCATGGATGCAGAAAACTGCACAACTGAAAGTGCTGCCGGTGGACGTACTCAAACCGGCTGCATATAATCCCCGGAAGAAACTGAAGCCGGGGGATAAGGAGTACGAGAAGATCAAAAATTCCATTATGGAGTTTGGCTTTGCAGACCCTCTTGTGGTCAATGTTGATATGACAATCGTAGGAGGGCACCAGCGATTATCCTGTGCTATCGACCTTGGCTATACAGAAGTGCCGTGCGCGGTGGTTGATGTCGATAAAGTCCGGGAGAAGGCACTGAACATTGCCCTTAATAAGATCACGGGTGCGTGGGATGATTCCCTGCTGGCTGATCTGCTGAAGGACATCGAGGACAGCGACTTTGATTTGGGAAAAACAGGTTTTGAACCGCCTGAAATTGATGAACTTTTCAATAAAGTCCATGACAAAGAAGTCAAGGAAGATGACTTCGATGTGGATAGCGAATTGAAACGGCCGGCTTTTTCAAAGAAAGGTGATATCTGGCATCTTGGCAAGCATACGGTCATTTGCGGTGATTCCACTCAGCCGGAAACCTATACCCGGCTGATGGGTGAAGTCAAAGCAAATCTCGTGTGTACGGACCCTCCATATATGGTGGCGCTGCAAAGTACATCCGGTACCATTACAAACGATGACCTGAATGACCACGATGCAGTGGAATTTCTGATGAAAGCCTTTTCCTGTTTCCATGAAGCGATGGCAAATGACGCATCTATCTATGTGTTTTACGCTACGGCAAAAGCCCGGATCTTCCATGATGCTTTTGAGGATGCCGGTTTTAAAGTCGGAGCGGGGCTGGTGTGGAAGAAGGACCGTCTGGTACTGACAAGGACGGATTGGAAATACATCCACGAACCGATCATCTTTGGATGGCGTAAAGATGGACGGCACCGCTGGTACGGCGACCAGAAACAGGTAACTGTTTTTGATTTTCCAAGGCTGAAAAATTCTAAGGAGGAAGGCTGCGGGCATCCGTCCAGCAAGCCGGTTCCGCTGATTGCTTACCTGATTAAGCAGTGTACGATGACCAATGGCGTTGTACTGGATGGATTTCTTGGTTCGGCGTCCACCTTGATTGCCTGTGAGGAACTTGACCGCATCTGTTATGGCGTGGAACTGGAAGAGAAATTTGTGGATGTGGCGGTCAAACGCTATATCAAGTACAAAGAAGGCCGGTATGATGATGTGTACGTCATCCGTGACGGGCAGAAGCTGTCACTGGATGAGGTGGTACAGCTGGATGCAGAAGATCTTCCGTCAGGGGAGCAGGCAGCCACGGAGTCTGGAGGTGTGCTGGAATGACGGGAGATAAGACGCTGACCCTCGGCAGCCTGTTTGACGGCTCCGGTGGTTTTCCTCTGGCTGGCATCCTTGCCGGGGTGACGCCTTTGTGGGCATCTGAGATTGAGCCTTTTGCCGTGCGGGTGACCACAGCAAGGCTTCCGCAGATGCAGCACTATGGTGATGTTTCAGGCATCAGCGGGGCAGACCTTCCGCCTGTAGATATCATCACCTTCGGGAGTCCTTGCCAGGATATGTCTATCGCCGGAAAGCGGAGCGGTCTGGACGGTTCACGTTCCAGCCTGTTTTATGAGGCAATCAGGATTGTGAAAGAAATGAGGGAGAAGACCAATGGAGAGAAACCAAGATTTATCTGCTGGGAGAACGTCCCCGGCGCCTTCTCCAGCAACAAAGGAGAAGATTTCAGGGCGGTCCTTGAAGCCGTCATCGGCATTAAAGAACCGGCCGCCCAGGTGCCTGCGCCTGGTAAAAAAGGCTGGCCCTACGCCGACTATTATGTGGGAGACGGATGGTCAGCCGCATACAGAGTCCTTGATGCGCAGTGGTGGGGAGTGCCCCAGAGAAGAAAACGTATCTTCCTTGTCGCAGATTTTGCAGGTGAACGTGCCCCGGAGATATTATTTGAGTCCGAAGGCGTGTCGGGGTATTCTGCGGAGGGCTTCCGTGCGTGGCAAAGAGCTGCCGGAGATCTTGCGGATTGCGCTGGAGAGGCAGGCTGCGGAGGAACCGGAAGGATCGTCCTAAATGACCAGGGCGGGAGCCGTATGGATGTGACAGAGGAGGTTGCCTGTACCCTGCGGGCCGAGGCGCACCATCCCCCATGCGTGATGGAGGCGGCCGGGTTCTGCACGGAGCATTCCGCACAGTCGAGGGGCATTGGGTATGAAGAAGAAACCTCCCCCACGCTGCGGGCCGGAGTAGTTCCGGCGGCGGTCGCATTGGAGAACCATCCGGCGGACAGCCGTGTGAAGATTTCTGAGGACGATAAGGTACAGACACTGACTGGCCGGATGGGGACTGGAGGCGGGAACGTGCCGCTGGTCATGGCTGAGTCAGGGGAACCGCCAGAATCCGAGATGTATGAGAACCACTCGCAGGATACCCGGTATAAAGGACCGCTGGACACAGCACCTACGGTCAATGCCACTTATGGCATGGGCGGCAATAACCAGCCTTTTATAGTTGAAAAACCAAAGACAATGAAAATCCGCAGCGGATGTGACGGTGGGGGAAAAGGCATTTTATTACAAGATGATAAATCAGCGACCCTTGGCTGTAACAACGACCAGACGGTGTTCGTGCCGTTCTGCAAAGGGACGCGCCCGCATTCATCTGAGGAAGGCCAGGTCTGGAAAGAAGGGGATGTGGCAAACACGCTGAACACCTTTGATGTCGGGGAAACCCGGTGCAGTGAACTGGTGGTGGGTGCGTTTGGTATCTGCTCCAAGGACAGCAACGCCATGAAGTCAGACAATCCGAAATCCGGATTTTACGAAGCGCAGACCAGCCGGACGCTGGATGCGAATGGCGGGAATCCGGGCTGCAACCAGGGCGGGATTGCCATTGTTGCCTTTGCACAGAACCAGAGGGATGAGGTTCGTGAACTTGGGGATAAATCCGGCGCGCTTGCGGCAGAACCGGGAATGAAACAGCAGACCTATGTCCTGCAGGGTAGCATGATTGGCAGGGAGGACAAGAATGGACCACAGGGCAGCGGTGTCAATGAAGATGTGTCTTTTACGCTGGATGCGGCCGACCGCCATGCTGTGGCTTATTGCATGACTACCGGGGAATATTCCCAGGTGGTGAAGGAAAAAGCACCGACTTTGATGGCGAGGGATTATAAAGACCCGCCAGTGGTAAATGATAAGCCCGCACCCGAACCGTACTATAGATCGGAAGAGCACACGTCTGAACTCCAGTCAC
>UQAW01000033.1 GCA_900539175.1 uncultured Lachnospiraceae bacterium | reverse complement strand
AGACCGCAAAGTGGGGGATGCAGATTGCGGGAATGAATTTTCAAACACGCTCTAGGATCAAATGAAAACCCCATTTAAAATATATTTTGAAAAGCAACTCTTTCCAAATCTATTTTAAATAAGGTTTTCTGTTTTTTGTTTCTCTATGAAGTCTGTTTTTTTCTATATAAGATAATACCCACAGCTGCAGCAGCTCCCATACAGATTACCCAGGGAAATATCACCTGATTGTCACCTGTTTTCGGCTTTTTCGTTGTAATTGTGGGCTTCGGAATCTTCTCCGCCTTTACATTTGCATGTACCTCGTAATTCCATGTCCCGTCTTCGTTAAAAGAAGGGAGCACCGCCAGAAAGTTTTCACACTCATAGAGATCACTGCTTCTTTTTTCCTGCACGATTAAATAAATACCCGGCGAGACTTCAGGAAATCCCAGGGTTTTTCCTCCCTTTGTCTCCACAACCGCAGCGGTACCTTTACTCTTATTTTTCTTGACAAGTTTTACACAGGTTTCCGCCGCATTCTTCCTGTCAGAAGCAGTCTTAAGCGTTTCAAACTTTATTTCTGAAAATTCCGGGAGCATCTGGAACCCCTCATCCGAAGCACTTCCGACCTGGTATAAGTTAAAACGATAACCGCTTAAATCATATGGAAACTCCAAACTGATACTGCCCTTTTTATCTTCAAATACAGCCGCCGGAACAATCCTGCACAGGCATAAGACCAGTGCAGCCGCACAAATGCAGATTGTCAGAACTTTTTTACTGAATGCTTTCAATTATCTCACCTCCTTTTTCGATTTCTGATAACGATTGCCGCGATAACAATCCCAACACAGAGAGTCGCTGCACCAATCAGGATCAAAATCTGAAGCTGCTCAGGAACCTCTGTCTGCTTTTTCCCGGCTGTCACCAGTAAATCTTCCTGAACGTAAGGAATACGTTCCCCTCTTACCAATAACCGGTGATCATTCACCCCATAGGGCGTACAGGTTACCAGCGTGGTATAATCCTTTCCCTCTACAATCTGAAGATCCTCTGTCTCACCTGGAAGAACAACCTTTATCTGGTCAACCTGATAGGCTGACGTTTCATCCAATACATGAAGGTAAAAAAGATCCCCCGGCTCCATCTGATCCAGGTCCGTCTGCAGCTCCGCCGACGGAAGGCCTGTATGGCCGGATAACACACAATGTGTACTCTCTCCTCCAATGGGAAGTGACGTGCCTTCCAGATGACAGACACCCTTCTGCAATAATTTTTCATCTGTTTTGTTATAAATCGGCAGATAGACGTCTATTCCGGGGATCTCAATATATCCTGAAATTCCTCCTACATCTAAAACCGCTTCATATTCTTCCTGGTCCCCATACTTCCCGTTCAGCGCTTCCTGTGAGTTTCTGCCTGCCAGCATCTGATTATAAGACACTGCCTGCGCTTTTCGTTTTTCCAGTTCCGCATCCTCAATCTCCGCCACTGCCTGATCATAGTCCGTGATCTCCACCGTAGAAGTCAGACGACTGATAAGATCACTGATTTTCGGATAAAGCAGGCATCCAATACCTGTTATAAATACAAGACTCATAAATCCTGTCGCCAACCGTCTTTTCATAATGGATCCCTGCTCCTTCCATCATCTTCTGCTTTTTCCATGTCCCTTCTTTCGGAGACAGATACCTCCGAAAATTATGAACAGAATGACAAGTATCAGAATCACGGTCTCTCCTCCGGATTCGGATGTATCAACCATCTGCTTTTCTTCCTCTTCACCGGTGCTTTCGCCAGGAATCCGGCTGCCTCTTACCAACAACCGGTGGGTGTTGATTCCATACGGCGTGCAGGTCAGCAGGGTAACATAGTCTCCGTTTGCATCAACAGCCAGGTCCTCTGTCTGTTCCGGCAGCACCGTCTTAATCTGATCCACCTGATAGGTAAGCACCTGATTCAGGATATGTACAGAGAATACATCTCCTTCTTCCATCTGGTCCAGATCATCAAAAAATTTAGCCGACGGCAGTCCGCGGTGTGCGGACAATACTGCATGGGTACCCGCTCCTCCCACCGGAAGAGAGGAATTCTCCAGAAGCCCTACTCCCTTCTGAAGAATTTCCTTTGAAGTCCCCTGGTAAACCGGCAGGTAAACTTTAATCTTCGGTATCTCAAGATATCCGATCGAATCCCCGATATTGAGGATTGACACCTGCGAAGCTGCCCGCTTTGCCGCTTCATTGTCAAAGGGGTCGCTCAGCACCCGCCCTACCAGAGTCTTATTGTATGCTCTTGCCTTTTCCAGAATCTCCTCAATCTCCTCCTCTTCCAAATTCCTGACCTGTTCCTGATAGGAAGCGATTGTGGCTTCTGAAGTTGCAGCCTGAAGCATATTACTGATAACAGGATAGAGGAGTATCCCAATCCCGATTATAAATACTGTGAAAATGCCAATAAGCGGCCATTTTTTTCTCATCTGGATTCAGCACTCCTCTTTCTTATTGATCGCACCCCTGAGATTTATGTTTCTCCGATGCAAACTTATCCTGTCTTTTGCTTAGCGTGCGCTTTTTCTGCTCTTTCTGAGGTACACTGCAAACATCAGAGCTGCTGCTGCAATCAGCACAATACCTGCAACGGTAAAGATCGTTGTACCGATGCCGCCGGTACCCGGAAGGGTAAATCCTTTTGTATTGAGTACGCCGACTTCAAAGAATGTGTATTCATGCTCTGTCACCGTAGTAAGTGTCTTGCCGTCAGCAGTCACTGCTGCTGTGCCGGTAGGCTCTCCCTTTGTATTCTTCTCTGCTGTGATTACAATCGTAATCGGCTTTGCAAGCTTGCTGTAGCCTGCCGGCGCTGCTGTCTCGGTAAGTGTGTAAGTGCCTTCATCCAGACCTGGGAAATATAATCTTCCCTGTGCGTCGGTCACTGCATCCCCTTCCGTCACTGTCGGTACATTGCCCTCTCCGTATGTATAGCTTGCTACTGTAGCTTCACCTTTTTTCAGTGTAAAGGTTGCACCTGCAAGTTTTGCGTTGTTATCGCCTGTCTTATTCACTGCGATACCCCAGGTATAGGTTTTTACTTCAACGTCATCTGTCGTATGCGTCTCCCCGTTTGCAGGGTTTGTTGTATAGGTAAGGTTTACCTCATTCGGGTTTCCTGCATTTCCGAGAACCGCATATCGATTCAGCTCGGCGCTGTAATATACATTCACTTTTTTGTAATTTTTGATATCTGCATATGTAAAGTTAATCGTGATGGTTGTTTCCTGTCCATCTACAAGCGTTGCATTGTCCTCATTGCTGCCCTGTTTTGTAGTAACCGTATAGGATGATGCTGCAATTACTGTCTCTGTTCCATCTTCTGCCGCACCTTTTACTACAATGTCATTCTGAAAGGTAAGTCCCTTGCTCAGGGTATCTGTCATGTAATAAGTCAGCCCTGTAGTTCCTTCTTCATATACCGGAACATCTCCGCTTAATTTATAACTTACGGTATCCCCGATATCTTCGGAAGAGGCTTTATTCTCTTTGTCATTTTTCAGGATCACTTTGTCAACATTTGCAGTGGACTCTTTTGTCTTTACTTCAATGTCATAATTCCATGCTCCGTCCACTACTTCCGGAACAGTTACCAGGAAGGAAGCAGATTCCACGTGACCTGCTGTTGTTGAAACCTCCTCGACCAGATAGTAGCCCAAATCAACTGTGGTTTTTGTATTTCCCTTTACACCTGTATAACTTGCAGCTGCAGCTTTTGTATCAATTTTTGCAATCAGTGCCTGCAGCTCTGCTGCTGTGTAATCTCTGACCTGTTCAGCAGTTACAGATGCATCCGCGTTCTTCAGCAGATCTGTGGCTGTGTAATCATATTTATCATACTCTGTGGATCTGCTGATTGCAAAAAGTTTGTATAAATTATAGGTTGATCCTTCTTTGTCAATCGTGATGGTTCCTGTTGTGGCATCACTTGTTACATTCGGTGTGGCATCGTTCGCCGGCTGCGGGTTTGTCGTTGCTGCAAATGTGGTCACTGCCATCGCCAGTGTCATAACAACACTCAGCAGCAGTGCAGCTAATTTTTTCATTGTCTTCATATTTTTTCTCATCCTTTCTCAGATTATCCTTATTGACATGTTACCTTATCGTGCGGACCCTTTTCCGTCCGCTTACCTCCCTCCCTGCAAGTTTGTCTCCTTCTCCATGTATCTATACTAAAAGCAACAAGTGCCAGAAAGAGCAGGATACTTCCTGTTATCGTATATCCATAAGTCCCGGTTCCTCCGGTATCCGGAAGAACATATCCTTTTGCGTTGGCAACTGTTATCTTAAGGCTGTTCTCTTCCAATACGGTAACAGTGCTTCCTGTTCCGCTGCCGCTTAAGATTTCTCCGCCGTCTTTCTCTATACGCAGAATGATTGGTTTTACGAGTTTCGAATACCCGTCGGGAGCCTGGATCTCCTCCAGCCGGTATTCTCCGGGCAGCAATGCCTTCATCTCTATCAGACCGGATGGATCGGAAGTGCCGCTGTACGGTGCAACCTCGCTGTCCTCATGGAACATCTTTTCGTTCTTATCCCAGACTCCTTTTTTCATGACAAATTGGGCGCCTGCCAGTGTAACTTCCGCATCCTGGCTGTCTACCTTGAGAATGCTCAGCTTCAGCGGCAGTTTTTCATTGGTAATTACCTTATAAGACAATCCCTCACCCGGTCTGGTCTGTGTAACTTCTGTTCCGTCATTTAACATCACGGTTACATTTCCGCGGCCGTCCACAGTAATCTTCCATGGCTCTTCCGGACAAAGATAACGATCCGCAGCCTTGGTCTCATAAAGCAGATAATTTCCGTCAATCAGATCATCGAATACAACGTTTCCACCCTGATCCGTAGTCTTAGCCCCGTCTGTAACCAGGCCGGTCTTTGTCCAGCTTCCGTCTTCATTTACAGAAGCATTGTACAGTTCGAACCCGACACCCGGCAGTACCGGTGCCCCCGTACCTTCATCGACGCCCTCCTTCACCAGAGCCAGCGTTCCCGGTAGGTAATTCTTTGCGGTTATCTTCACACCGTCCCCGGCAGGAACTGCTTTCACCTTTGTTCCATCCGTAAGCGTCAGTTCTATCGGCGGAATCTCTTCTCCATCGGGATCATAATATCTGACACGATATCCATCCGGTACATGTTTCTCACCTATATAATACTGGTATTCCGCCTTGGTCACATCATAATCCACATTGGGCTTCAGTCTGCCCCACTTATAGGACCAACGATTCCCGGCATTCAGAGCTATCTCTCCAGACTCAGATTGTCCGTCGCCAATATCCTCCGTAGCTGTAACTTTCACGTCCGTGGTTTTGCTGCCCTCCGCCTGATACAGGCACATGTCAATCGAATCACCGGCATGACGCTCTTCGCCATCCGACCATATCTTCTGTATCTCTGCATTTTTATTCTTTGCAAAATTAAACGTAATTCGAAGGTTGGACTGGTCAAGACCTCGTTCCATATAGTAAACTTTAATCTTATATTCTTTATATGGCTCAAACTTATTGTCCGCTGATTCTACGCCCAGCTCTTCCAATGTAGAGTGCCAGATCCACTGATCATTTTCTGTCACGTAAGCATCCGAAAGTCCATACTTTTCTACATCCGTCAGAAATCCATCTTTACTCATGGCAGACGCCGTCGTGTCGCCATTCAGGTAATTCCACTTTCCGCTGACCGCTACATTACCGGTGGTAAAATCAATGGCGCCGCTGACTGCCCCATGGCTTCCTCCGATATCCAGTACCAGATGCTCTTTTCCATCCGTTCCCTCAACGAAAATCCAGACATCATCATCACCTGAGAATGTAAAGATACAATCTTTCTCTACATCCTTTCCGTTTTCATCCTTTTTTACAGTAGTTGTTCTGTTCTCTGACAAAGAAAACGGCACTTCTACTTTTGCACCAAACATATAATCCAGATTCGCAACCGAATACGGAGCTTTTCCTTTTTCCGTATAATCCCCGCCCTGATTAAAGGGGAAGAAAAACGGTCTCCCGGCATATGTTACCGCTTTCGTTTCGTCACTGCTTCCTGTCCGTTCAAGATAATATTCCCCTGTTTTTGTATCCTGCATCATACGCACTGCATAATGCTTCTTTGCACTGTCAAACGTCCAGTATCCGCTCTCTGTATCTCTTTCAAATGGAAATTCCACATTCTCATAGACCGCCCCGTAAACCGCCTTTTCCTGATTCTTGCCGGTCAGGAACTCTTTATTAAAGTAAGGGGATTCTATCTCACTGTTTTTCAGCAGTACATTTCCCGATTCTAAAGTACTAAGAGGATTCTCTTGATTCAAAAGACCCATATTCGGGAAGACTCTGCCAGTTTCACCGGGCTTCAGCTCCGTATTCACCCCGGCAAAACCGTTTCCGCAGGCGATTTGCGTCCTATAATTCCACAGTTGAGATCTCAAATACTTTCCGGTTGGCGCATTCAACATTCGGGAACCGCCAAAATAGAGCGGATATACTCCCTCAGAATTCTGATACAGGTTACTGATTGCCAGATTCCACGAAAATAAAGGCTGATCATCATACTGATCTTCATATTCCGTTTTGGAACTATCCTTAAGCTTCTTTCCCCAAAGCTCATAATCAGAGTAATAATCATAGAACTCAGATGTCGCGTAATACAAATTCGGATCCCGGGCATATGCTCCCTCCGGTATATCCCGGCTCGCATCACCAAGGTCATTGATCTCATCAACCTTTCCCCAGCTTCCGCCAACCGTTGTATCCTTACTCAATTCATCTACAACAGGTGCACCGTAAAAACAGTTTTCAGCCTCAAATTCCGCAAGATTATATTCCTCTGTGGCATAAATTCCACCTTTGTACTCGCCGTTATGCATGCTCATCTGCTGATATTTCCCGCGGAACCTAATGGTTTTTGCATCTTTGGGAATCCGCGCCCGCCACAGGTTTTCTGTGCATACATACTCGCCCTCAGGCGCATCCTGATCAGATAACCGGCTCATCATCTGCCATGTTTGACCGCTGTCTGTGGAGTACTGTATACCTTCTGATTCAATCTGCCGTTTATATATTTTTACAGGACTTGTCCCGTTAGCATTATTTATCGTTCCATCCGAACCCATATAGAAACTGCGATTATCAAACTTTGTAACAACATTGAAGCTTCCATCATTGTTTTTTACAAAACTCAGCTTGTTATAATTACCATCGTTATTCTCATCAACAGCATAAAGTTTCTTCCCATCGCCATTAGTCAGATTCCAGTAACGTTTCTCCTGCTTTTCTGCAGAGACATTATACATTCTGTACTGTTGTTCACCATCTCCATTATATGCCTTCTGCATACACCAGAGATAGGTATTCCCCTCTTCCCCGGTCAATGTATCTGGTAAAGTTATAAGAGAAGTATTGATTCCTGCAATGCCTTCCGGTGTTTCCCCTTTCAAACTACTGCCATTCCAGCGCAAGACCTGATCGCCGCACACCACCAGATATTCTTTTCCAGGTTCAAACTGCGCATTATCCGTGATCTGTTCAAAAGTGTTCCTCCCGCTTTGTACAGCACTCAGTCTGGAAAGTGCGTTATCGAAATATACCGGTCTTGTGGTATACTCATCCGCCAGTTTTTTTACTTCCTCCGCACTTAAGGCGCGTCCGATAATTTTATAATTATCAATTAGCCCCTTATAATACTCTCCTTTTTCCCAGTTTGCCTTTCCGATATACAGGATACTGTTCTCTCCAAGAATATCTGTCAGCGAATAACTGCTTGGCTCCCTTGCTGCCTCTTCTCCATTGATATAAAGAATCGTCTCTGTCTCTGTCTGAACGACGGTCAGATAATACCAGTCATCCCCGTCAGCCAGAGCTTTTGCTTCTCCCGGTCGTGAACCGGAATTTTTGAATCTTTGGGCAACGGCATTTCCTCCTGCATCTCCCAGAATACCCAGATACTTTTCATATGGATACTGTTGCGAATTTGCATCCGGTGCCGCATAGAACAGCCAGTTTCCGTCTTTCTTATCCGGCTTTGCCTGGAAAGAAACCGTCAGTTCCTTTACACCGCTCAGCAGGCTGCCTCCATCCTTCGTCTTTACTTCCAGGAACTGGGAAGTTCCATCCAGATACAGGGCTTTGCCTCCGTCATGGTCCTGAAGTGTATAAGTTCCTGCAGCCACTCCATAGCCGTTGGTGAAACCGGTCTCTTCATCGTCAAATGTGAACTCTGCAAGCACCTCCGGCTTTTCTTCCGGCTTCTCTGCTGTTGTCATCGTGTGGGTACCAGACCCAAGGGTTACCTTCAGGAAGTCTCCTTCAGCTTCTCCCATCTTCTTCCCGTCTACCGTCAGGCTTGCATTTGCTGTCTCTCCTGTTCGTGGAATATAGACCACAGCTGTCGTATTCGCCGGTACGGTCACCTGACATTCGAAACTGTCCTCACCCTTTGTGTACCCGGCGCGGATGCTTCCCTTGACCGTCGGTACTTTGACGGACGCCTCCGCCACGTCTCCCGGCTGGAACTTCACCTGGAATTCTTCAAATCCCGCCTTCAGCGGCTGGATTCCGAACATTCCCCGGACGATCTGGCTTCCCGGTGCGCTTCCCCATGGGTGGGAGTAGGTCATATTGCTTTTATTTGCAGGATCCCAGGCTTCCGTCGTAATCGTCGCCCCAAGGTCATCCATCACATGCTTCCAGCTTCTTGTTCCCTCTGAGGTCATCAGGTCCATGGCCACATTCCCGGCGCCCGCATTGTACAGTCCCTCCAGAAGGAACCAGGAACCATATACGCTGGTTCTGATTTCTCCCTGGCTCCTGATATAGTCCGCCATCCGTTCCGCCATTTCCTGGTCCCGGTAAATCCCATAAGCCAGTGCGAACGCTGTGGCATGCTGGGAACAGTGGTCCGTTCCCACACCGTCGCGGAAGGCTCCCTTTCCTTCATCGTACAGCTGCTCCAGAAGGCCCGCCTTCAGCGTATCCGCGTGACCCTTCCACTGAGCCTGGTCTTCCGTTTTCCCCAGAACTCCCGCAATGTTTGCAAGGTCGGTAAATGCCCCGCAGGCAACCGCGTTCATGACCGTGTTGTAGTCTTTGCGCACATAGCCGTCCGTCTCCGTGTTCGGCCAGTCCACCAGTACCGCATTGGTCGTGTTCTGCCCCGATGTGGGGATTTTCAGAAGGCCGTACTCCGGCTGGAACAGATTCCAGTAAAGGGAACGGTTATAGCCGTTTCCGCACAGGATGTTATAATAGTTTTCCAGGGAATCGCTGTTTCCTGTATAAAGATAGTCGTTCCATGCATTTATAATTGTATAATAGACATATTCCACAGGCCAGGTGCGGTGGGTTGCCAGATATTCATTGCTGAACCTTGCAAGTGTATAGTCATCTTCAAAGGAATAGCCCGACAATGCGTTAATCAGCACATCCCCCTCATAAGCTCCCCGCTCCCTGGACTGGGAATCCACCATCAGATCCTGGTTTGTGGCTTTGATGGAATACTTACAGAATTCATAGATCCGGTTCAGGAGTTCATCCGAAGAATGGAATTCCGACTCTTCGTCTGAGAACGCCTGCCGTATGGCAATTCCCCGGACGTTATCCACCGTCAGCTCCGCCGGGCAGTTCAGGATTTCCACATAGCGGTAGGTCATCATCCCGGTATTTTCAAGCGTCTGCTCCCCTGCCTTCAGCGTCCAGTACTCCCGGTACCGGTTCCCGGTGCGCATCTGCCACTTTACTGTATTGGTTCCGGAGAGCTCTTCCCCATACCGAAGCTCCATCTTCCCTCCTGCGGGGGCATCTGCCTGCAGCTTCAGGCCGCCGACGATTTCCTTTCCCATATCCAGAAAATAGTGGCCTTCCCCGATTTTGGTCACAGATGCCGGCTCCGTCTCATATCTGCCCACGGGATCCGCCGTATAAGGCGCCAGATCATAACTGCCCACGATGTTTCCCCGGTCCTCCGGAGCTGTCCAGGATGCATCTTCCGCAAACCCCGGCTCATTCCAGCCGAAAGGCCATGCATTGGCATTCAGGTTCTGTGCATCCGCTGTAAAATACCCGGTTCCGATGCTGCCGCCGTTTCCGCCGGTCCCGTTATCGCCGAATGCATTGGTCCCGTCCTTGACCTTCCACCCGTATGCCGGGTTTCCTGTATTTGACACCACCTGCTTTGTTCCGTCTTTATAAAATACCGTAAGCTGGCAGAGAAATGACTTTTCGTCCCTGGTATAATTGATGGCTCCAATTACATTCTCCCCGGCACGTATCTGCTCCGTCACATCGTAGGTATTATAGTAAAGGACACCGGAACCATCCGAAGGGTCCGTGCCGAACCGGGACGGGCCAAGTCCTGCATGGTGACCGTTCACATAGAGATTATAGACGTACTGCCTGGTCTTCTCCGGTGTTTTCGCTGTCACACTCACTACTGCCTTCTCTATCTTCTCCGGATCCTCAATCCGGAAAGAATCCCTTGCAAAGATAAAGCTTCCTTTTTCCGGCAGCCCTGTCTCCGGATAAACCGTATCCCCGCCAAGCAGCGCCGGAGTCAGCAGGGCATTTGGGATATTCAAAACCCCGTCTGAAACCGTACATCCCTCTACGGGACTTGTCTGGCCTTCAAAATCTTCTTTATAAAGCACCTCTCCTTTTTCTCCGCTCTCCGTTACCTGGTATACCTCCAGGTTATCCACAGACCCGGACTCTGTACGGCCGGTACGGAACCCGATACTTCCGTAAGCAAAACCCTTATCCACCTGGTAGGAGGATACTTCCGTAAATTGGCCGCTCCCCTGCAGCTTCACATAAGTCGTTACCTGGTCCCCCAACGCCTGGATCTTTACCCGGAACCATTCGCCCTTTGGAAGGTCCAGACCGCTGACTGCCGTATCCTGATTGTAGCTTGCGACTGTGCCGTTGTATGTATAGTGGGGTGCAATTTTGTTGTCCCCCGTCCGTATCTGCCAGACATAATTATTGCCTGCATCCACACCCCGGAACGCAATTCCCACTACCGTATCTGTTTTTACATCCATCTCAACCGCGTAATCCGTCCATCCATGCTGTTCGAATATATTTCCGGCTGCTGCAGAACCTGCCTGATACCAGATTCCCTTTATCGTCTCCCAGCCGCTTCCCACTGCCGTAGTGAATGCCTGGGGCGCAGAGAATCCGCTTTCCTTACCATCTTTATCTTTGATCCGGACACTCCAGTAATAGAGACTGTTATCCGATAATTTACCGCCGAAATCCGCTTTTACACCGGAAGACTGTGCGGATGTAACCCAACCGGTATCGCATAAGAACTCGCCTTTTCTTATTGCAGCTTCTGTTGTTCCCACTACAATCTGATATGCAGTCTGATACTCATCCATATCCCCGTCTTCCATCGCCCAGGAAAAGGAAAGGTTTTCCTTGTCTACACCCAAAGGCTTTTCCAGAAGGTTCAGCTTCATTGTACTGACAGAGGGAGAACTATTTCCCACAGCATTGGTATTTTCTGCATAGGTCATAGTACCTCCCATACCCGCGATGGGCATAACGGCCATTACCCCTGCAAGACATAACGCAATTATTTTCTTTCGCACTCTCTTCTCCTCCTTCAATAGCTTCTTTATCACATACTAAAAACGCCGCCTCTATTTTTTCTCAGCTCTGCTCTTTATGACAATACAATGTCATCAATTTTTTTCAGCTCATCTTGTGGAAACTCCGCACGTTCAAGCACTTATGATATTTCATCGCGTTGTACCTGTTTCTATCCGCCTGATACATATCTAAAATTCTTCCTTTCTGTAAACGGAATCACCGCCAGTCTTCATAAGCCGGGCTGTCTCTCTGCTTACTCACACCGTTTTTCCGTCCATTACTATATCACCTGCATGTGCAAGCACACTCTGGTTTATGTCTATTGTCCAGAACTTTCATAGTGATATAGCTTGTTTCTTATATCATACAAGATCTTTGGGGAAATGATAGAAAAATTCTTAGAAGTTTCCGGAATATTCTTAGATCATATTTTGTATACTATCTATACTAAAATTTTCCTATACTCCAATGCCAGGCCATTGCTCTTCTCTTCGCATATGATTGATCTGTTTCCGATAACGCCACAAGCGGGAATCCAAAACCAAGAGCCGCTTTCACTATCTCTGAAAATCATCAGTAGTGAAAGCGGCCGCACATTTTTGCTGATTTGCCAGCTACAATTTAAATATTTTAAAATTGGGGTTAAACTTTAATTAGAATTTGAACAAATAGTTCATGATTTTTTTCATTTTGACAGTCAATGACCATTCCCGGCTGCCATGGAAGGAAACCAAGGTGTGTGATTCGACGAATTCACGTTGTTTTCCTTGCAATTGATAATAACTGGATAGGAACTCATTCTCTCCTGGTACTGTAATAGAGCCGATAATTACATAAAAGGAAAAACCTTCCAGAACTTACCATGCATAAGCTTCCGGTGCAATTCCCGGTCCAGGAAAAATTTTATCCAGATCAGCCAGCATGTCAGAAGGAAGTTTTATTTCAAGTGCTTTCAAAGAGGACTCAAACTGTTCATAGGTGCGGGGACCGATTACAGGTGCCGTGATAATAGGGTTATTTAATATCCATGCCAAAGCCACATCCTCTTCCTTCAGTCCGGCATCAAAACACAATTTACTATAGGCACGAAGTTGATTTTCGTACAATTTTATTTTTGCTGAATTTCCTTTTCTTCGAGCCATATTATCTACATTACCTGCCAGCAATCCTCCTCCAAGAGGCGCCCAAGTCACCACACCTATGCCATATTCCTTACAGGCAGGTAGTACTTCTGATTCTATAGAACGAGCCACCAGTGAATAACGCTCCTGCTGTACCGCAATTCCCAGAAAATGACGCATCACTGCTTTTTCTTGAGCCTGTACGATCTTCCAGGCAGGAAAATTACTTGCTCCCACATAGTCAATCTTCCCTTCTTGAAACAACGCCTGAAATGTTCCCCACAGTTCTTCAAAGCTACAGTTTCTGTCTATGTGATGCATATAATAAAGCTCTATATGCTCTGTCTGCAAACGTTCCATTGATGCTCTCAAATGTCTGCGTATCTTATATGCTGAAAGTCCTGGAACGGTATTAGGACCGTCATATGGATTCCCCATATCCTCATGTACCTTCGTTGCCAAAACGGTTCTCTCCCGTCTCCCGTCTCCCTGAGCAAACCAGCGTCCAATAATGGTTTCGGTAATTCCCATTTTCCCTACTATTTGTCCGTAGTTATTAGCTGTATCAATAAAATTAATTCCTGCGTCTAATGCAGCATCCATAATACGAAACGCTTCCTTTTCCTCAGTTACCGCACCAAAATTCATTGTGCCCAGACAAATCCTGCTTACATGTAAACCGGTACGTCCCAAATTAATATACTCCACTTTTTCATCCTCCATTTTCTGAATAGTTATATTATGATGATACAAGCGTCAAAAGGTCATGCTTTTCATGCTTGCATGAAAAGGCATGACTTTGGGACGCGAAAAACACCGAAAAGTAGCCATTTTTCGTAGAAAAATGAGCGAATTTGAGGTGTTTTAGGATTGCTTCGCATTTCATGTTCCTGCAATCCTATTGAATTTTTCACCCATTCTATCAACCAAATTCCATAGCGGTATCGTGATAACTTAATGAATAATATCTAAGTGCAGCTTGTCCTTTGCATTATACGAAACGTTCAGAAAAATAATAGAAAAATTCTTTGAAGCATATGGAATATTCTTAGATTCTGTTTTATAGCTCATGCATACATTAGAAATTTCTATTGCTAAATAGCAGTAAATACATATTTTCAACAATATGCGGAAGATTCATTCGCATTTCTGGCGGCTTATATTTTCTTTTCCAGATATTCTGACAAAACTCTTACTATAAACTTGTGATCATCCATATGGGGCAGATTGGAAACTGTAAGTATTGCTACAATCTCTCCCGCTTTTAAACGAATAGGAAAACCACCGCCTGCAAATATAAAATCTTCTTTTGATAAGCCATGAACATCTACCGTTTCTCCCGAAATAGCCTCAAGTGCCCAGGCACCCAATGAAGAACGTTCAAAATAGGATACTGTGTTGAATTTCCTCTCCATCCAATTTTGATTAATATGATTTGTACCATCTGTCAGGTGTTGGTATATAATCGTACCATTCACCCTGCGAATTGCTACCGCAAGAGCCATATTTTCTGCATATATCTTATCTGTAATAAATGTCCCCAACTCCAACGCATCTTTATTGGAGAAATGTTCAAACCGGAGTATTTTTTCCTGTTTCTCCGTCATCATTTTGATTTCTTCATAATTAACTTCACTCATGTTGTTCCCCTTTCCTTATCCAACATGACGCTCAAATCTTGTGAATCCAAGAACTTTTTCAATTCTGTCCATTGCATCCTGTGGAATCACCAAAGCACTGGCTTTCATATTATTCTCCAATTGGGATGGCTTACTCGCACCTGCAATCACACAACTTATTTCCGGATGCTGTAAAATCCATGCCATCGACAGGATTGCTACATTCGTCCCTAAATCATCTGCCACCTTTGTAAGTTCATCAACGATTGCAAGATTTTCATCTGTAAGCAGATCGTTAATCTGTCTGTCAGCCTGATGCGTTGCACGGGAACCTTTCGGATATGGCTGTCCCTTCTTATACTTACCAGTCAGAAGTCCCTGCGCAAGCGGAGAAAAGGATGTAATACCAATACCGTATTTTCTGCATGTACCCATGATTTCATGCTCAATATATCTGTCTACCATATTGTACTGCGGCTGAATTACAGATATAGGATAAAGACCAAGTTTCTCAATAATTTTCTGTGCTTTCTCAATTCTTGCACTGCCCCATTCCTCACTGACACCATAGTAGAGAACTTTTCCCTGTGCGACCAGATCACTCATTGCACGTAATGTTTCTTCCAGGTCAGTGTTTTCATCATAGCGATGGCAATAATACAGATCCAGATAGTCTAACTGCATATTCCTTAAAGATTGATCACAATTTTCCATAATATGTTTTCTTGAAAGTCCTCTGTCATTCACACCATCTCCTGTCGGAAAATACACCTTACTTGAAATCACAAGCTCCTTGCGGGGATAACCTTTTAAAACTTCACCTAAAAACTGCTCTGCTGCACCGCCGGAATATGCATCTGCACAATCAAAGAAGTTAATGCCGTTTTCATAGGCAAGCTTAACTGTTTCTCTCGCTATGTCTTCCTGTGAACTTCCTTTCAGATCTGTCATCCAACTGCCAAGTGCAATCTCACTGATTTTAATTCCTGCTTTCCCTACATTACGATACTTCATTTTACATCCTCCTTTAGGAAATTTTAGTTAAACGTTTTCATATTATAATAAAAATGCGTTTTTACGCATCTTTATTATCATTTATACGGTACTTCTTTCCATGATTTCATACGGTAATATAACATCCGTTAATGGAGCTTTTTGTTCTATATGGGCAATCAGCATGCTTGCAGCCCGCTTTCCCATCTCATACGCATCCTGCCTGACTGTAGTAAGTTCAGGATTCATATATTTTGAAATATATATATCATCAAATCCTATAATTTTTATATCTTCAGGTATGCTTTTCCCCAGTTTTTGACAAATATTGACCGCTCCAATTGCAATTAAGTCATTTCCACATACGATACAATCAATCCCCGAATTCCGCTGCAATAAAGTCATCGCCCCTATATGCCCGGTCTCTACAGAAAAGGTTCCCGGATAATGAAGCCTTTTATCAAAGTCTATTCCCGCCTCTTTTAGACCTGCCATCAGTCCTTCGTACCGTTCTTTACTTGGAGACATTAGAATATCATCTGTAATATATGCAATCTTTTTGCACCCCTTCTCTGCAATGTATTTAGCTACATCTCTCATTGCCGAGAAGTTATCAATTCGGACACTCCCCATGTTCTGGTTCGTCTCTATTTTTCTATCAATAGCTACGATTGGAATGGATATCTCTGAAAGCAGTCTTTTGCTCGTCGCATAATCAGAGCTAACATATATAATGCCGTCTACCATCTTGGATTTTAAAACATTTAAAAACTTTTCTTCCTGTACCGAATTACTATCTGTACTGCAAAAGAACATCGTATACCCATGCGCAAATGCCTCATCCTGTGCACCCTTAGCCATTTCAGGAAACGCATTACCAATGTCTGGAATAACCAATCCTAATGTTTTCGTATTAGCCTCCTTTAAGCTTTTAGCCATACTATTCGGAACGTATCCCAAATCACCAATTACTTCAAATACCCTTTGCCGGGTTTCTTCTGAAATATGCTCATCTTTTCCATTAATAATTTTTGACACTGTAGCAATTGAAACATCCGCCTGTATAGCCACATCTTTAATTGTAGTGCGATTCTGATTCTTTTGCATCCCTGTACCACCCTCTAAGTAAACGTTTACCTAATTATATTAGGAAATACTTCTTTTGTCAATAGGATTCATCATCGTTTTACCAGTTACTTTCCGAACGGAAGCCGAACCTCGATTGTAAAACGCCCTTCTTCCAGCAACGCTTTTACAGTTCCTCCCATCTGTTCCGTAAACCGCTTTACAATCGCAAGTCCAAGTCCCGTTGTCTTTCTGCTTCTCGATTGGTCCGTGGTATAAAAACGATCAAAAATCTTGTCCATATCACCACGCTCAATACTGTCTGTCAGATTTGAAACACAGATCACTGCCTGATTTCCCTCTCTGGTCAGTGATAACCGATATCCTCCTTTGCCGTGTACCAGAGCATTCTTAATCAGATTTTCGACAATTCTGACAAACGCATGTTTATCTGTTTTCATCCGGCAGACTTCCTGTGTAATACTTACTTCCGGCTCGCAATTTTTCTTCCGAAAGTCCTCATAAAACATGGAAATCGTATCAGCAAACACATTACTGATCTGAAATACCTCTGGTTCGAATTTCATCTCACCCGCTTCAATCCGCGCGTACTCAAATAACTGATTCAACATATCGGTCACATCATCCAGCCGATGTTCCACAATTTTGATATATCGTATCTTTGTTTCCTCTTCTGTCTTTGGATTTTGCAGCATCTGCAGATACCCCTTTGCAGAAGTAAGGGGTGTACGGATATCGTGGGAAATACTGGTAATACTCTCCCGGTAAACCCGATTCTCATTTTGAAGCCGATTCTTCTCCGTCTTATACTCCAATACCAGGCTATTGATCTCAGAAATTATTTTCTCCGTTTCTCCCACATGGCAATAAGAGGTCATCTGATAATTCGTATCTTTTTCTTTCAACAAGGCAAGTTCTTTCCGCATATGATTGATCTGTTTCCGATAACGCCACAAGCGGGCGGACAAGATGCCCCCCGCTGTAACCACTCCCACAGTGATTCCCCACCATATCACCGACATAGATTCCTCCTATTTTACATCTGTTTTCTGAAAATGCCAGACACCCACAATCAGGGACAGCGCCATCCAGAAAATAACTGAAGCTGCCATACGAACAAGAAAATGACTGTCAATCCCTGTCACCGGACATTGCTCAACCAGGTTCAGAAGCCAATAACCAGACGGCTGGAACTGTAATTTGCGAAACACAAGATCAAGCGCAGATGTCAACGTAGTAGAAAAAATAACTACACAGATACTGATTGAAATTCCTGCTCCGAAATTTCTGCACAATTCACTGATTGTAACCATAATTCCAGTCAATGCAACTCCAAGCAAAAGCTGTATTCCCGTATACACACATAGGTTTTTAAAGAATTCTCCCGTTAACCCGCCGCTACCTTTGAAAATAATTCCAAACAGCACGACTGCAAAGACCATAAAAAGCAATAGCAGAATTACCGCAATCCCGGTAGCAATATACTTTGTAAGAAAGATTTTCCACCTGGCATAGCCTTTTCCCGTTATGTTTTTCATAGCACCATTTCCATATTCTCCAATCACGAAAATCGCTGAGAAAACTGCGATGATAATTCCGGCAAAACCTCCGAACATCTGTTGTTCCACATCTAAAATCTCAATCGAGTCCCAGACAGGAGCATTTTCCTCTACATTCTCTACCGTCACAGTAACTCCATAGGAGCCATTCTCCACATGTTCCTGCTGTGCTTTATCCATCAGAAAAAATGTTCCATATACTAATAATACAAATACTATCGTTACAATCCCACAGATATAAAAACTCTTGCTCTTCCGCAGCTTATAAAACTCGCTGTACATTAACTTAGGCATCCTGTCCACCTCCTAACAACTCCATAAAATAACTTTCCAGATCCTGCCCTGCCAGATAGCTTTCCTTTAGATCCACACCTCCCGCGATCAGCTCCCGGTTGGTTCTCTCCGGCTCATCCAGGTGTTCAAAGACACGCAGAATTCCCTGGTCCGGCACATCAAAATTGCGGATATGAAGTTTCTCTTCCAGGATATTCGCAGCCAGATCTCCATCAGAAACCACAAGCTTCTGACATCGTCGGCACCGTTCGTCCAACGCCTTTGCATCGAATTCTTCAATCAGAACTCCGTTTCGGATAATTCCATATTGGGTTGCAATCTTGGAAAGTTCACC
Source organism: uncultured Lachnospiraceae bacterium (assembly GCA_900539175.1). Classification (GTDB taxonomy): domain Bacteria; phylum Bacillota; class Clostridia; order Lachnospirales; family Lachnospiraceae; genus Novisyntrophococcus. Next base: position 17,875 of record UQAW01000033.1, on the reverse strand, counting down.
CAGAATATGACTGGAAATCAAAATTGTGATTCCTTTTTCCCGATTCAGCTTCAAAAGCAATTCTCTGATTTCCCGGATTCCCTCCGGATCCAAACCATTGATGGGCTCATCCAAAATCAGGAAATCCGGATTTCGAAGCAGCGCAATCGCAATCCCAAGTCTTTGTTTCATACCCATGGAAAAATTCTTGACCTTTTTCTTTTCCGATGCTGACAGCCCTACAAATGCAAGCATCTTGTCAACTGCCTTTTTATCCGTAATGCCGAAACTCCTTCTTATGACTTCCAGATTTTCTCTTGCTGTCATATTCGGATACACACCCGGATTTTCAATCAGGCTTCCCACCCGAAGCCGCTGCTGTTCCAGATTTTCTGAACCAAACAACGCAATGGTTCCCTCATTTGGTGCCGCAAGTCCTGCCACCATCCGCATAAATGTTGTCTTTCCGGCTCCATTTTTTCCGATAAAACCGTAAATTGCCCCTTTCTTCACATGCATGCTGACATGATCTACCACCTTATTTTTTCCATATACTTTAGTAATATTTTCTGTTCTCAATACCTCTGTCATCTCTATTACCTGTCTTCCCCTTTCCGTTCTTTCTTTACACACCTATCATAGCATCCGGTATTTTAGAAATTTTAGGAAAAGTATAAAGAAATCCTAAAGTTTTCAATTCTTATTTCATTTTAAATCCAATCCCCCACACTGTTTCAATATAGGTTTCCTCCCCATGAACCTTCGCTAACTTCTGGCGTATGTTGCTGATATGTACATTCACGGCGTTATCCTCTCCCAGAAATTCCTCATTCCATACGGATTCATAGATATTGCTTTTCGTAAATACCTTGCCGGGATTCTCCATCAGCAATTCCAGAATCAGATATTCCCGCCGTGTTAGACGGATGTCCCTTCCGGAAACTGTAATCCGAAAATCCTCCGGTTCCATAAGGATATCCTTGTACCGCAGGACTCTCCCTCCGCTCGCTTCTTCCGGCTCCCGTTCCCCTTTTGGATTTTTTCCGCTGCGCCTTAAAACCGCTTCCAATCTTGCCAACAATTCTTCCGTGTCAAAAGGCTTTATCATATAATCATCCGCTCCTGCCCGAAGCATTGCGATCCTTGTCTGTATGTCATCTCTGGCCGATGAGATGATGACCGCAATCTCTGGATATTCCTTTTTCATTTTACCCAGTACTTCTTCTCCATTCATTCCCGGCAGCATCAAATCCAGAATCATCGCTGCCGGACACTCCTTTTCGATATAGAATAACGCTTCCGTTCCCGAAAATGCCTGTGCAGTTTCATAACCATTTTGCTGCAGCAGTTCCTTTAACATCTGACTGATATCGTTATCGTCTTCCACAATTAAAATATAATTTTCCATCTTCTCCTCTTGCACTTCCTATATTTCACGTTATTTTATACTGTTCCTGCCTCCCTGTCAAGAAAACGGCAGCTATGGACTTCCCTTGTATCCATAACTGCCGCCTTTCATGACCGTTTTTTAATTATAATATCACCGCTGACAGAATCAAAAGAAAAAGAAGCATCTCCATCTTTATAAATTCCTTTATCATCCTTATACGTAATCTGAAATTCACATTCGACAGAACCGCTTACCGTATCACTCTCGTATGTAAATCCCCTGTTATCCGGAAGAATCAAAGTTACCTCTCCGCTGACACCATCCGTACGCACCTTTTCCGGACAGATTCCGGAATCTACGGTAATATCTCCCGAAACGGTATCCGCTTCCACGCTCCCAAAACTTCCCTTTACATCAATCGTACCGCTGGTCGTATCTGTATCCATCTTCCCCTTCACCGTCAGAGCTTCTCCCTTCAGGCTTCCGCTGGTACTATCCATATCCAATTCAGACATATGACACTTCGTCAGCACAAAATCACCAGATGTAGAATCCAGCTTCATTTGTTCCGCAGAAATCCCCCGAATCTCCGTATCAGAAGAAACCGTATCAATTTGTATCTCTCCCATGGCTTCGGCTGTTTTCACCGGAATCCGGATTGTAAGCTCTTTCCTCAGATTGTCTCCAAAGGAAAACCAGCTCTTTTCTGCCTTCCGATACTGTATCATCAGTCTTCCGTTCTTATTATAGTAATGAAGCTGCTTGCTCTCTTCCAGTTCTTTCCGCGCTTTTTCCGAAACCTGTACGGTATCTCCATCATACACTTCCACGGTAATGGTGCCGTCAACCCAATTCACTTCCAGGCTCTCAATCTCATCTCCGTTGATTTCAACATTGCCGGGCCGGTATTTATCCGCATCCGAATACTGTACACTGCTGTTAAATCCAAAAGAAAAACTGCCGAATCCTACATTCCGGAAGTCCCCTCTGATTCCCAGAATCAGTATCACAGCTAACAGCACTGCCGAAATGGACCATGCGACAATCCGGATGATTGCTGATTGTTTTCTATTCATCTTCTATCCCTGCCTTTTCAATTCAAACACTACCTTCAAAATTCCCTCAACCGCTGCTCCAATCAGGAAGATCACCCAGGTAATATGCCATGCCATCGTCCAGAAACTGATGATAATATAGATTACGGTAATGATCGACCAAAGCGCACTGCTGAGCGCTTTCATCGCCCTGCGGTCGGAATCCGCCTGATCTTTCCATTCCTTAAACTCTTCAACAATCGAATCGTCTACCTTCCGGTAACGCGGCTTCGTCATATGATCATAGATCAGCAGCCCTGTACCGCACGCAATCATAAGAAACATTAACGCCGGTGCCAGATTCTCCTCTAACCGGGTGCCGCTCAGTAAGATTGGCGGAAGCAAACATAAAATATACATCATAACTGCTGCGGAAACCAGAAGCGCCGACTTCTTCTTTCCCCGTTCCAGCTGCTCACCGCTTACTTCCTTTTCAAAAGACAGCTCATCATTAAGCCCTGCCAACAGTTCATCCATATCTCCGATACTGGCTACTGCAATATTATACGCCGCCTCCGGCGTCTTGCCTTCTGCAAGAAGATCCCGATACTTATCTATCAGATTCTGTAAAATCTCTTCTTTTAATTCCACGGATTTTCTGGTCGGCTTCACGTCCCGGAACAGATAATCCATATACGCTCTTAACTTATCTTCCATCTTTTTCCTCCTCATCAATCCTGATCAGAATGTCAATCAGACACTTACATTCCTCCCACTCTTCCCTCATCCGCTGATACGCCAGCTGTCCTTCCGGTGTAATCGTATAGTAGCGTCTTCTTGCTCCCGTATTTTCATTTCCCCAATAAGAACTGATGTATCCGGCTTCTTCCAACCGGCGAAATGCTGTATACAGGGTCGCCTCCTTCAGTTCATATTGATTTTCTGTCTTTAACTGAATATCCTTATTAATCTTATAACCATAACTATCTTCCTGCATCAGATGTGCCAGGATGATGGTTTCCGTATGTCCACGGATCAAATCCGATGCTATCGACATGTGATACCTCCTTTCCTTTAGTTACATTAAACCACATGATACCTCATCTGTCAAGGTATATTCAGAACTAATCTATATTGGGTCAAGCAAATGAGTTCCTGGAGAATTCTAAACAGCAAAAGTTCCGCCTCTATTTTCGTGCATTGTGTTGACATTTTACGAATTTTGTATCACTATACTCTATATACAAGGAGTTAATGAATATGGCAAACTTAAATATTCATGTTGATGACACACTTAAAAAGCAGGCTGAGATGATATTTTCCGATCTTGGAATCACGCTTTCAGCTGCAACTACAATGTTTCTGAAACAAGTAGTCCGTCACAATGGAATTCCCTTCGAACTTCGCGCCGATCCATTTTATTCAGCCGAAAATCAAGACCGCCTATCAGCCGCAAAAGAACGTATGGAACAGAACGGCGGTACTGTTCACGAAATGATCGAGGTCGATGATGATTAAAGCCTGGGACGATTTCGCATGGGAAGACTATTTGTATTGGCAAAAACAAGATAAAAAAACATTGAAACGTATCAACCAATTGTTACAGGATATTGACCGAAATGGTTACACAGGTATCGGAAAACCTGCAATGCCGCACCCACTACGGTGATAGATAATCAACAAAAAGAAAAATGCTCTGAAAGTTCCATCCTCTCAGAGCATTTTTCAATACAATTTTTATTATTTTCTACATCGGTGCCGCATGGCAGCTCACGAAGCATTCGAAATTCTTCCGCTTTGGTTCTGGCTGTCACACTCTAACCCAGAATATTTCCAAGCACACCGTAAGATACGACCGACATAATTACCGCTGCGATCGCTATACCAAGCAAAATCGCCTTCGAAGACTTCCTGACCTCAATCCCCAGCAAAGAGGCAATCAATGCCCCTGTCCATGCTCCTGTCCCCGGAAGCGGGATTCCGACAAACGCCACCAGTCCCCAGAATTCCCCTTTCTTAATGTTATCACTTCGCTTCATCGCCTTATTCTCAAGCCATTCTACCATCGGCCGGAATACCTTTGTCTTCTTCAGCCATTTAAAAATCTGCTTGATAAATAATAAAATAAACGGAATCGGAAGCAGATTTCCGATAACACAGATTGGCAGCGCCTGCAGATACGGTACTTTCAGCAGCGATGCTGCCAACAGACCGCCTCTCAGCTCCAGAATCGGAAGCAGTGAAATAATGAAAATAACTGCCTGTTCTGAAATGTACGGTGACAGATTTTGAGTAAACCATTGTACTAAGGAATCCATAGTCCCTCCTTGTCTATCTTCATTTTATATCCATATGTAACCTTCATCGTTTCAAACCACTTTACGCTTTAAAGATGTCACATATGCTATTCTAATTCCCGTACCTGTATTTGTCAAAGACTTTTTCTTAAATCTGATGAAGAACCTGTTTTACAGACTTATCGCATTTAATGCCTGATCCAGATCTGCAATGATATCGTCAACATCTTCAATTCCTACGGACAGACGGATCAGATCCGGCAATACGCCTGCTTCTACCAACTGTTCATCATTCAACTGACGGTGTGTATGGCTTGCAGGATGAAGGACACAGGAACGGGCATCGGCAACGTGGGTAACGATAGATACCATCTTGAGGGCATTGCTGAACTGCATCGCACCGTCTTTTCCTCCCTTCGGACCAAAACAAAGAACTCCGCAGGTACCATCCGGCATATATTTTTCTGCCAGCGCATGATACTTATCCTCTTTCAATCCGGCATATTCCACCCATGCAACCTTTTCGTGATTCTTCAGGAATTCCGCTACTTTCAAGGCATTTTCACAATGTCTCGGCACACGAAGATGCAGGGTTTCCAGACCAATATTCGTCAGGAACGCATTCTGGGGGGACTGGCAGGCTCCCATATCACGCATCAACTGCACCGTTGCCTTTGTGATGTAAGCTCCCTTTCCGAATTTCTTCGTATAGATAATTCCATGATAAGATTCATCCGGTGTAGTAAGTCCCGGATATTTATCAGCGTGTGCTTCCCAGTCAAAATTACCGGAATCCACGATACAGCCTCCCATCGCCATCGCATGACCGTCCATATATTTTGTTGTGGAATGGGTCACGATATCCACACCAAATTCAAACGGCCGGCAGTTGATCGGTGTCGCAAATGTATTGTCACAAATCATAGGCACACCATGATCATGTGCCAGTTTCACAAACTTCTCAATATCCAGAATCACTCCTGCCGGATTCGAGATTGTCTCGGCAAATACGGCTTTCGTATTCGGCTGAAATGCTTTTTCCAACTCCTCCGCCGGTGCATCCTGATCCACCAGTGTCACTTCGATTCCGAAACGCTTTAATGTCACAGTCAGCAGATTGGAGGTTCCGCCGTATACTTTGGCTGCACAGATGACATGATCCCCTGCGTAACAGATATTCGTCACTGCAAATAACGTCGCCGCCTGACCGGAAGAAGTAAGCATCGCTGCCACACCGCCCTCCAGATCGCAGATTTTCTGTGCTACGGCATCACAGGTTGGATTCTGTAATCTGGAATAGAAGTATCCTTCTGCCTCCAGATCAAAAAGCTTTCCCATCTCCTCACTCGTCTCATATTTATAAGTTGTAGACTGATAAATCGGGAGAACACGAGGTTCTCCGTTCTTAGGCTCCCAGCCGCCCTGGATACAAATTGTATTCTTTTTAAATGCCATCGCTTCTATCCTCTTTTCCTTTATTTTCAACATATTTATAGATCATTATACCCTTATCTCCGATCGGTGACAACTGAAATCTCCTGTATTTCGGTCCTTTTCTACATGCCTTGCTCCTTCCATTTCTCCATTTTTGAATTTTTTTAATTTTTTTTCGAATAAGTGTTGACAAATGGCTTTCTATCGTGTAGAATACATCATTGTCAGCAGCAATTAAATAACACATGCGGGTGTAGTTCAATGGTAGAACACCAGCCTTCCAAGCTGGATACGTGGGTTCGATTCCCATCACCCGCTCTTATGCGCGAGTGGCTCAGGGGTGGAGTACAACCTTGCCAAGGTTGGGGTCGCGGGTTCGAATCCCGTCTCGCGCTTTTTTTATTAGAATCCAACGGTTATCGTTGGATTTTTTGTTATACGAAATGTAAAACAGAGGTGAACCTTATGGAAAAACAAATCTTAATCGTTGACGACGAACAGGAAATCGCTGATTTACTTGAGGTATATCTGGTCAATGAAGGTTTCCGGGTATTCAAGTGTTACAATGGCTCCGATGCACTGCGCTGTATCCAACGGGAACAGCTGAATCTTGCAATTCTGGATGTCATGCTTCCGGACATTGACGGCTTCTGTTTGTGCCGGAAAATCCGTGAAGCACACTACTATCCGGTCATCATGCTGACTGCCAAATCTGAAGATATGGATAAGATTACCGGACTGACGATCGGCGCTGACGACTACATCACCAAACCCTTTAATCCCCTTGAGGTCATCACGCGTGTCAAAGTACAGCTGCGCAGATGTGAACGTTATAACCATCCGGAAGATTCTCAGACTGAGCCCCTGCAGCAATTGGAAGTCCGCGGTCTGTCCATCCATAAAGCAGCTCACAGATGTACCCTGAACGGAAGGGAGCTTGCATTGACTCCGATTGAGTTTTCATTACTCTGGTATCTCTGTCAGAACCGGGGAAAGGTCATCTCTTCCGAAGAGCTTTTCGAACAGGTCTGGGGCGAAAAGTTTCTGGATCAGAATAATACGGTGATGGCACATATCGGACGCATCCGGGAAAAGATGCACGATTCCGGCAGAAAACCGAAATATATAAAAACAGTCTGGGGGGTAGGTTATCAAATTGAGTAACTACACACGAGATATTTATACAAAGAAACTCTCACAAAATATTTTACAACGCATGATGCTGCATATCCTTCTTGCCTTTTTTATTTATGTGTTATCCGGTATTGCGTCTGCATTTCTGATGCTTTGGATCTATCAGCAGAACATCTGGTACGGCTATGAAACTTTTTATAAACTTCTTCATTTTCTGGATCGGAACCGCAGCGTATTCATCACCGGATATCTGTTGATCGGATTATTTGCGATCTGCCTCTATAACATGAAAAAACTCTTCCGCTACCTGGAACACATTATTGATGCTACCGGGGAACTGTTCAAAACCGATGATCAGCTGATCACACTTCCTAAGGAGCTGAGCGAAATTGAACTGCGGATGAATGGACTCAAACTACAGGTACAGAAGAATCAACGCGCCGCCAAAGATGCGGAACAGCGGAAAAATGACCTTGTGGTCTATCTGGCACACGATCTGAAAACTCCCCTCACCTCTGTCATTGGATATCTGACACTTTTACAGGATGAACCGCAGATTTCAGACGAGATTCGCAGCAAGTATCTGACCATTGCTCTGGATAAAGCAGAACGTCTGGAAGACTTAATCAACGAATTTTTCGAAATTACCCGCTTCAGTCTGACCCACCTGACTCTGGAACGAAGTAAAATTAACCTGACTCGTATGCTGGAACAGACAATTTACGAGTTTGCCCCCATGTTCCAGGAGAAGGACCTGCAATGCCGCTTATCCATGGAAGACAATCTGATGCTGCGATGTGATCCGGAAAAGCTGCAGCGGGTTTTTGATAATCTGCTGCGCAATGCTGTCAATTACAGTTATGAACACAGTTCAATCCTGATTCATGTCACCCACGATGAAACGCAGTTGTCGCTTGTTATGGAGAACCAGGGTCCTGCCATCCCGCAGGAAAAACTGGAGCGGATTTTTGAACAATTTTTCCGCCTGGACAGTGCCCGAACCTCCCGAAACGGCGGTTCCGGACTGGGACTTGCCATCGCCAAAGAAATTGTAGAGCTTCACCAGGGTACGATTACTGCCGAAAGCCATGATGATACCATCTGTTTTCATGTGGCACTTCCATTTTCTTCATAAAATCTTAAAATTTCCGAGTGAAAAAAAGAGGATTTTCCTTCTGAAATCTGAAAAAAAAGCAGCCCCTGTTCTGGTATACTGAAAAGCATCCAAACAGGGCTGTTTTATTCCCTGCGACTCATAAAAAGGAGGAGTATCCCTATGCACAGATATTCAAAAACAAATGAAAAACATATGATTTCTCCGCACAATCAGCCTGCCAATCGCAGACGACACAGGAAAAGGCGGAAAAAACGAAGTTTTCTGTGTCTTATGATACTTTTTTCACTCTTTCTTTTTGCAATAACCGTATTTCCCGGAACACACCGCCTGACTTCTATCATGACACTGAAACAATATACCGCTTCCAACGATCTCACCCTTTCCGAATATCCGAAGGAGCTGTTAGAGCTTTATGAACGAAATCCGGAAACGGAAAAATTCGTACTGGAATATCCGCAGAAAAAAGATCTGCAGCCGTCCATAGACCTGAGCTCATACGAACACGCTTCCACTGTCCCGCTTTTTATGCAATGGGATCAGCAATGGGGATACAAGGAATATTCCGGCAATCTCTTTGGTCTGACCGGCTGCGGCCCCACCTGCCTTTCTATGGTTGCTGTCTACCTGACCGGCGAAACCACCATGAATCCCGCATGGATGGCTGATTTTGCTACGGAACACGGTTATGCTTCCGAAGGAAATGGATCCTCCTGGACTTTATTTTCAGAAGGCGGCCCGGCACTGGGGTTTGACGTAACAGAGATTCCTTTGGACGAGCAGCGGATTGTCAACAATCTCCAGGTCGGAAATCCGATTATCGTCGTAGTGGGCAAAGGAGATTTTACCACCTCCGGTCATTTCATTGTAATGACCGGTTATAAAGACGGTAAAATTCAGGTTAATGATCCCAACAGCCACGCAAATTCTGAAAAACTCTGGTCCTACGCAGACATAAAAGACCAGATCAAAAATCTCTGGGTATTCCGTTAGAAATACCTGTATTATTGGATTGTATTCAAAGAAATGCAAAAAACAATTGTCAAATTCTTGACAGTTTTTTGCATTCTTTGTATATTATAGTAGAGTTATATGACTGACGGAAGTGGAATTGACCACAGGAAGTATAACTATATCATAGCCGACCGTCTGGGCAAAAAGTTGTCCTTAAGACAGGTCAGCTTTTTTTTCCATTTTACAAGGAGGACTAAACATGATACAGATGGAACAATGGAATGGGTTTAAAGGAAGACTCTGGAAAGAAGAAGTAAATACTCGCGATTTCATCCAGAACAACTACACTCCTTATGACGGAGATGGTTCATTCCTTGCGAAACCAACAGAAGCAACAAACAAACTTTGGGGTGCCCTGCAGAAATTGCAGAAAGAAGAACGTGCAAAAGGCGGCGTTCTGGACATGGATACGGAAATCGTTTCCACTCTGACTTCTCATGCACCTGGATATATTGACGAAGAATTAAAAGATCTGGAAAAAATTGTAGGTCTTCAGACTGACAAACCTCTGAAAAGAGCATTTATGCCTTTCGGCGGTATCAAGATGGCGGAAGACTCCTGCCAAACCAACGGATATACACCGGCTCCGGAACTCCACAAAATCTTTACAGAATACCACAAGACACATAATCAGGGTGTTTTCGATGCTTATACTCCTGAGATGAGAAAAGCACGTCATAATAAGATTATTACAGGTCTGCCGGATACCTATGGCCGCGGACGTATTGTCGGTGATTACCGCCGTGTGGCACTGTATGGTATCGACTTTTTGATGGCTAAGAAAAAAGAAGATTTTGATAACTGCGGCTGCGGTGTTATGACGGATGATGTGATCCGCCAGAGAGAAGAAATCACCATGCAGTATAATGCACTTGCCGGCATGAAGGAGATGGCTGCAAGCTACGGCTTTGATATCTCCCAGCCTGCAAAGGATGCCAGGGAAGCAGTTCAATGGCTGTATTTCGGTTACCTGGCTGCCATCAAAACACAGAATGGTGCTGCCATGAGTGTGGGCCGTATCGGAACCTTCCTTGATATCTATATCCAGCGCGATCTGGAAAATGGAGTGATCACAGAGACAGAAGCTCAGGAATTGATCGATCATCTGATCATGAAGCTGCGTATGGTGAAATTTGCCCGTATACCTTCTTACAATCAGTTGTTCTCCGGCGACCCGGTATGGGCAACCGTAGAAGTCGGCGGACTTGGACAGGACGGACGTTCTATGGTAACCAAGAGTGATTTCCGTATCCTGCATACACTGATCAACATGGGACCGGCTCCGGAACCAAACCTGACTGTACTTTATTCTTCCAGACTGCCTGAGAACTTCAAGAAATTTGCTGCTTATATCTCTGTTGAGACAAGTTCTATCCAGTATGAAAATGATGATGTCATGCGTCCGGTATGGGGTGATGACTATTCCATCTGCTGTTGTGTATCTGCTACACAGACCGGTAAAGAGATGCAGTTCTTCGGTGCCCGTGCAAACCTGGCAAAATGTCTCCTTTACGCAATCAACGGCGGTGTGGATGAGAAGACAAAAGTCCAGATGGGACCGGAATACAAGGCAATTACTTCCGAATATCTGGATTATGATGAAGTAATCCGCAAGTACGATCAGATGATGGACTGGCTGGCAGGACTGTATGTCAACACCTTGAATGTCATCCAGTATATGCATGACAAATACTACTATGAAGCTGCAGAGATGGCTTTGATCGACACCGATGTAAGACGTACCTTTGCCACTGGTATCGCAGGCTTCTCACACGTTGTTGACTCTCTGTCTGCCATCAAATATGCCAAAGTAAAAGCGATCCGTGATGAAGACGGTATCACAACTGATTTTGAAATTGAGGGAGATTTCCCGCGTTACGGAAATGATGATGACAAGGCTGATGAAATCGCAGTATGGCTTCTGCATACCTTCCTTGATAAGCTGAAAAAACATCATACTTACCGTAACTCTGAACCTACAACCTCTATCCTGACCATTACCTCCAACGTTGTATACGGAAAAGCTACAGGTGCCCTTCCGGATGGACGTAAAGCAGGTGAACCACTGTCTCCTGGTGCTAATCCAAGCTACGGTGCTGAAAAGAACGGTCTTCTGGCTTCCCTGAACTCCGTTGCAAAACTTCCGTATGAGTGGGCACTGGATGGTATCTCTAATACACAGACCATCAACCCAGGTGCAATCGGTCATACTGAAGAAGAACGTGTCAATAATCTGACCCGTATTCTGGATGGATATTTCGATCAGGGTGCACACCATCTGAACGTCAATATCTTCGGAATCGAAAAACTGAAAGATGCGATGGAGCATCCGGAAAAAGAAGAATATCAGAACTTTACAATCCGTGTATCCGGTTATGCGGTTAAATTCATTGATCTGACCCGCGAACAGCAGTTGGATGTTATCGCTCGTTCCGCGCATGAACGAATTTAGTCATCGCAAAGGTTCCATTCACTCGATCGAAAGCTTTGGTTCCGTAGATGGTCCAGGCGTCCGCTTTGTGGTTTTTGTACAGGGCTGTAAGATGCGCTGTCAGTTTTGTCACAATCCGGACACCTGGAGTACCAATCACACCGACCTGATGTCTGCCGACGAACTTCTGGAACAGGCTCTCCGCTACCGCTCCTACTGGGGCAGCGAAGGCGGAATTACCGTCAGCGGCGGAGAGCCCCTCCTTCAGATGGATTTTCTGATTGAGCTTTTCCAGAAAGCAAAGAAGGAAGGCATCCATACTGTGATCGATACTTCCGGCAATCCTTTTACCAGAAATGAACCTTTTTTCCAGAAGTTTAACACACTCATGAAATACACCGACCTGCTTCTTCTGGATATCAAGCATATCGATGAGGAACAGCACAAAGTGCTGGCCGGATGCAGCAACCGGAACATCCTTGATCTGGCAAGATACCTTGCCGAGATCAAAAAGCCCGTCTGGATTCGTCACGTTCTTGTACCGGAGAGAAACGACTACGACGAATACCTGATCCGTTTGGATGAGTTTGTAAAATCTCTTGGAAACGTGGAGCGGTTTGAAGTACTGCCCTATCACACTCTGGGTATTTTCAAGTGGGAAGATTTAAGGCTTCCTTATCCGCTGCATGGAATTGAACCGCCGACTGCAGAGCGTGTTGCCAACGCCAACAGACTTCTGCATACGGCTGATTATACCGGATATCTGAAGCACTGAAATCTGAAACACAGGACGCCGTGGTATACTTACCCGGCGTCCTGTTTCTTTTTGACAGCTACATAATTTCTTTCTTTTATCTTCAGTTTTTCTTCACGAATTTTAGATTTCTTTTTCTTTTCAGACATACTTTCAACACATTTTTTTCTTATAATAAATCTCGGATAGTTGATTAACCACTCACTATCTCCCCCCTCATTTTAAAAAGGACCATCGCAAGATGGTCCTTTTTTGTGCCCTGTTTATTGGCTTGACTACGCTTTCTGTTCCGATTTCTCCATGCGCTCTCCCCTTTGATGCTCTCCTGCTCCATGCATCATGCCCCTGCCCCCATTTCCGTTCGATGTAACTACGGATTCCAGAGTAAGTTCACTGCTCTCGCTTCCAGCCACCAGAGTATACGTTACTCCTTCTTTTAATTCCGGGCAGGTGAGAACTACCGACTGATATTCCTTCGCCGATGTCCAGTTCAAAAGCGCTGTCCCATCCTCATCGGTCAATACCACAGTACTTCCGGCTTCCTGATTACTGTCTAAATACTGCAGAATCGAACACTGCCTGGAAGTTTCACCAAAGCCCTGCGCCATGCCGGAACTGCCAGCAGCAATCAGCGTCCCTCCGCTGACACAAGCTTCGCCGTTGTAGTCCAGAGCGCCGTCTCCTCCGCTGACAGGACCACTAACGTACGTAGTACCTCCTGATACAAACAGACTTCCATTGGAATCCAGCCCGTCCCCCTGCGCGTCAACGGTAATCGTTCCCCCGGTAATCTTAATATAGGCATTGGTATCATTTTCCATTCCTCCCCCGCCTATCTTACCGCCAAATCCACTTTCCCGACCTTCTTCACTGTCAGGCGGCATTTCCGGACGTTCACCTCCATCCGGCATTTCTCCATCCCCCCGCATTCCCGGGTGTTCTCCTCCATCCGGCATTTCTCCATCTCCCCACATTCCCGGGTGCTCTCCTCTGTCCGGCATTTCTCCATCTCCCCACATTCCCGGGTGCTCTCCTCTGTCCGGCATTTCTCCATCTCCCGGCATTCTGGGATCTTCTCCGTCTTTCGGCAGTTCCCTGCCTTCTGGCATCCTGGGCGGCTCTGAGGTTCTCTCATCATTCACTGCATCCATTGTCTCGCTGTCATTATTCGGTGCTGCAGCATTGATCCCATCATCACTCGCCGTAATTGCAATGCTTCCGCCATTTATTACTACACGATAGCCTTCCAGCCCTTCATAACACTTTGTAATCTGAAGTTCTCCACCATTCATCACGGTATCAACATCTGCATGAAATCCATCATCTCCGGTCTTGATTGCAAATGTCCCTCCATCCACCAGAATGCTGCCCCCTGCATGGAAAGCATCATCTTCCGTATCAATCGTAAAGTTTCCGCCTGCCACATAGAGATTACCCAAGGTAGATTCTTCCGTATTTTCCGACTTCACGGCTTTTCCCCGTCCGGTCAAATGAAAGGTTCCGTCCAGAATTTTCACGCTGTCCTTCCCGCTCATACACTGTTTTTCTGCATCAATCGTAAGGCTTCCTCCTGTAACTACAAGATCATCTTTCGATACGATTCCATGTTTGTAATCGGCATCAATCCAAAGACTCCCACTGCCGTTCACAGTAAGATCCTCTTTGCTGAAAACAACTGCGTCTACCGTATTCTCATCCGTATCCACATACTCGGTTCCGCCGCTCAATCTATTCTCGGTTCCGTCAGCGAGCGTAAGGAACACTTTATCTGCCTGTTTTATGTAAATTGCAGCACTTGTCTCACAGTGAATCTGTGCTCCATTTAAAACAATCTGGATCTTATCCGTATCTTCGGCCTCCACAAGAATCTGTCCATCCTCCATCGTACCGCTGATCACATAAGTTCCCTCTCCGCTGATCACCACCGTATTCTCAGAGACTTTTACATTACTTCCCTCCGCTTTTGCAGAAGAACCGTTCAGCTGAATAAAGGCTGCCCCCTTTTCCGAATAGCTTCCATCTTTATCCCTGTCCGTAAATTCCGTATCCACTTCAGACTGGGTGAGCTCCATCTCCGAATCCACGCTCTCAGCACCCCTGCTGCCTTCTATTCCGCCCGCTTCTCCTTCCCCCTGCTCTTTTGTATCGGAATCAGAATTGGAGCTGCTGCACCCGCTAAATACCGTCATCATCATCGCAGCCGCCATCAAGACTGCTGCAATTCTTCGATTTCTTAAGCCGCGCCTTATCATCACAATTCCTCCCTTCCTGTCGCTGCCCGGCTGCAGAGGATTTCCAGATTTCCATTTCTGCATCTCAAGTCATCAATCAACTTTTTCTCATCCTCCGCTTTCTTCAATACAATCTGATATTCCAGCTTAAATAAACTTCCCATATTGGTAGTCTTTGCCTGTATCAGCTCCCAACGTTTCAGATACTGTGCAAAAATCTCATCAAAAACGTTGGTATAATCCAGCGATTCCGGTATTGTAATCCGAAGTGCCTTGAGATTCGCAGGATTCTCTCCAAATTTGCTGACCGTAAATATGATATTGACAATACCCATGATGATTACAAAGAGCGCAGCGATTCCGATATAGCCCATCCCGGTCGCAAGCCCTACCGCCATTGCCAGGAAAATACTGCTGATCTCTTTCGCTGTTCCTGGCGCTGACCGGAAACGTACCAAAGAAAATGCTCCCATCACTGCAACCCCTGTTCCCAGATTTCCATTCACCAACATAATAACCATCTGAACGATTGCCGGCATCAGGGCCAATGTTACCACAAATCCTTTGGTATATGTATTCCGAAACATATAAATCCCTGCAACCACGATTCCAAGTACCAACGATGCTGCCATGCACGCAAAAAATGTTCCGATTGAAAATGTATTCACCGTCTCTTCCACTAAAATTGACTGAAATAAGTTATTAAGCACAATTCTTTCCTCCTCTGTTTTTCATCTCTTGTTTTATCTGATCCTGATATGCCCTGCCGTATTTTGAAAATGAGACCGGATAGATGTAAAGTTTATCCAGGATTTCACCTAACCAAAGAGGCATGGCACCGGCAATCTTAATTTCCATCAGCCGCTGTCCCGGCTCCAGAATCGGATTTCCCCAGGAACCTTCCTTCAGGTTCAGTTCTTCTTTCCGCCACAAGATATTGGTATCAAAGGTAACACGAAGCCCTGAATCTTTCACTTCATTCATGGCTATACGCTCATAAGAAATGTACATTGCCGGTGTAATCTGCCCGTAATACTTCAAAAACCAGTCAATCTCACGGAGCACCTGACTGCTAAATCCCGGCTTCCATCCCTGATACAGATAGGCTTCCGCTTCAGAAAGCACCATATCTTCCCGCCGTTTATATACCACCCCTTTATATTTTTTCTTTAACTCTACAAACACCGTACTGTTCCGCTCCGGCGTTCCATAACTGCGGAGCCGAAGCTTTTCTTTGTAAACCGGCTTTTCCAGAGAAGTACGGATCAGTCTGGAATCAGGGGTATCAAAATAGATATTGCAAACGGTCTTTTCTCCATATTGATCGACCACCATTTTTCCTTCCAGCCGCTTTCTCAATTCCAGGTATGTCTTTTCATCCAACAGATACTTTATCTCATAACGCTTAAATGTCATCTGAAAATCATCCATTCCTTTTATCCTCCTTGCTGCTTTACTTTCTCTTTACACGAAGTATAGCGGATAAACCTAAAATGAACCTTAAAGAATGGTGGATTCACAAACCTTTCACACTTTGTGACCCTGGGATGGACAAGATATCTGAAAACAGATTCCTTTCCCTTTCCTCCACACGGAAATTTTCCACTTATGGGCTTTCAC
Source organism: uncultured Lachnospiraceae bacterium (assembly GCA_900539175.1). Lineage (GTDB taxonomy): Bacteria > Bacillota > Clostridia > Lachnospirales > Lachnospiraceae > Novisyntrophococcus. The sequence goes on along the minus strand of UQAW01000033.1, from coordinate 1,443 downwards.
AATGGAATAGGCCACAGACAATCCAATTCCATATCCTCCGCTTTCCCTGGACCGCGATTCATCTGCACGGTAAAATCGGTCAAACAGACGATTCAAATCTCCGCTGGGAATTTCTTCACATTCGTTATAAAAAAGAAGTTCTGTCTGGCGCTCACACTGGTTGAGCTGTATACAGATTCTGCCTCCTTCAGGAGTGTATTTTACAGCATTGTCCATCAAAATCGATACCAGATTGCGGATACTGCTCTTATCTCCTTTCACTGCAACCGTTTTCTCAACCTTCTCCTCTACATCCTGGTTTTTTGTCTGTGCTAACGCTTCAAATCCGGAAAGCACTTCCTTTACCACAGAACTCAGATTAAATTCTTCCATATACAGAGCCTGGCTGGTTTCGTCTAATTTTGCCAGCGTCAGCAGATTCTTCACCAACTCATTTAATCGGTTTACCTGATTATGAATGCTCTTTGTCCATTCACTTTCACCGCCACACATTTCAATCACCTCTGTATTGGCAGAAATAATCGCAATCGGAGTCTTGATTTCATGTCCGGCATCCGTAATAAATTGTTTCTGCTTTTCAATGCTTTCTATCACCGGTCGGATCGCTCTTCTGGAAAATAATGACACCAAAATCAGAACCAGCAAAAAACATCCCACTCCTACCAGAAACGACACCAACGCAAAATTCCGAACTGTCTGAATATCATTGGAACAATCTACAAAAACCAAAAGCGAACTGCCCTCTTTTCTGTTCATGCGATAACGGTAATACTCCACATACCCTTCCATCTTATCCTGCTTTACAAGCTCTTCGGCAAAAGACCGCGCTTCTTCCTCTGTCACTGCCGCTATATGGGCAATGTCCACATTCATCTCCCCGGAATCCGATACAATTACTGAGAAATAGCGGGTCTCAAACGGGGTCTCCTCCGACATCCGAAATCCAAATGGATTGTGATTGCCGGGGTGCCACGTTCTTCCATCCGGAATCCTTTCATTTTTATCCGGCACCATCGGCTTTTTCCCTTCCGGAAATTTACCATTGTTGTCCACCAGCATACGCAGCAGATTTTCTGACTTCTTACCGGTTTGATAGATAAAAATTCCATTGGTGGCCCCCTCTACCAGAAGAAGCACAATCAGGAGAGACAACATGGTAATCTTAATAAATTTACGCTGTAAATTTCTGACCATACGCATCCTTTCTTCTTTCAGACACACTCTAGAGCGTGTTTGAAAATTGCTTTCCGCAAGATGTATTCCACAATTTGTGGGATATTTGGTTCAAATAAGGGAGGCGTAGCGGGCTACGCTGACCGAATTTGGGACAAATAGACCGCAAAGTGGGGGATGCAGATTGCGGGAATGAATTTTCAAACACGCTCTAGTACTATATCCGGTTAGTTTCTAAACTATAACCGGATACAGCCTGGCCAATTTAAT
>UQAW01000032.1 GCA_900539175.1 uncultured Lachnospiraceae bacterium | reverse complement strand
AGCAATCGACTTTCATGAATGGTGATGTCTGCGCCAGCAGACATGTCCGTTTACTATGAAAGTCCCGGACAGCAGCCATGAACCGGAGCGTGCTTGCACGCGCAGGATCATGGATATTGGACGGGCAAGCCGGTATGAGTAAGGAGGGCGACAGCCCGGATTACGAATACTGGCGGCGATTGCGGGAGCACAAAGTGCGGAGCAATCGACTTTCATGAATAGTGATGTCTGCGTTAGCAGACATGTCCGTTTAGGAGGTATCAAAGTTGGGATTTATAGCGCATGTAAAAGAAGAATTTGCGGTCATCAAAGAGCGTGATCCGGCGATCAAATCGCCCTGGGAAGTTTTACTGTATCCGAGCTTCCGGGTTATGCTGAAGTACCGGAAGGCGCATAAGCAATATCTGAGAGGGCACTATTTCCGGGCAAGATGGATTTCTCAGCGTGCAGCAAGAAAGACGGGAATTGAGATTCATCCGGGTGCAACAATCGGCAAAGGTCTGTTCATCGATCATGGAGCAGGCGTTATTATCGGAGAGACAGCAGTCATCGGGGATAATGTTACGTTATACCAGGGTGTCACATTGGGTGGTACAGGAAAGGAAACAGGAAAGCGCCACCCAACACTGGAGGACAATGTGATGGTCAGCGCGGGTGCAAAGATTATCGGTTCCTTTACAATAGGAGAAAACTCCAAGATCGGGGCGGGAAGCGTAGTTCTTGAGGCAGTACCGCCCAATTGTACGGTGGTTGGTGTTCCCGGACGTGTAGTAAAACGGGAAAATGTCAGAGTTCCGAGAGAAACCATGGATCAGTGCCATCTGCCGGATCCGGTGTTGGATGATATTCGGGTTTTGCAGTGTGAAAACACGGAACTTATAAACCGGGTTCTGGAATTGGAAAAACGTCTGAAAGATATTGAAAAAAACAGTGCAGCAGAATAAAAAGAGAAGAGGAGAAAAATATGAAGTTTTACAATACCCTGACAAAGAAAAAAGAAGAATTTGTTCCGTTGAAAGAAGGTAAAATCAGCATGTATGTGTGCGGTCCTACCGTATATAACTTTATTCATATCGGTAATGCACGTCCGATGATTGTATTTGACACGGCACGCCGTTATATGGAATACAAAGGATTCGAAGTGAATTATGTATCGAATTTTACGGATGTGGATGATAAAATTATCGCAAAGGCAATCGAGGAGGGCATATCTGCGGAAGAGGTTTCCCAGCGCTATATCGCTGAATGCAAAAAGGATATGGCGGATATGAATGTGCGCCCTGCGACCACACATCCATTGGCAACACAGGAGATTCCGGGGATGCTTGAGATGATCCAGACTTTGATGGATAAGGGCTATGCTTATAATGTGAATGGAACCGTATATTTCCGTACCAGAAAGTTTGAAGAATATGGAAAATTGTCTCATAAAAATCTGGATGACCTGCGTTCCGGCAACCGTTCTCTGCTGGTGACCGGAGAGAACCAGAAGGAAGATCCGTTGGATTTCGTACTCTGGAAGCCAAAGAAAGAAGGCGAACCCGCATGGAAATCCCCGTGGAGCGAAGGACGTCCGGGATGGCATATCGAGTGTTCTGTAATGTCTAAAAAGTATCTGGGAGAGGAAATTGATATTCATGCCGGCGGAGAGGATCTGATTTTCCCCCATCATGAAAATGAAATCGCACAGAGCGAGTGCTGTAACGGAAAGCCATTTGCCCGTTATTGGCTGCATAATGCTTTTTTGAATATTGACAACCGTAAGATGAGTAAATCTCTGGGGAACTTTTTCACTGTCCGTGAGATTGGTGAGAAGTATGATCTTCAGGTCCTTCGATTCTTCATGCTGTCCGCACATTACAGAAGTCCGCTGAATTTCAGTGCGGATATTATGGAATCTTCCAAGAACGCGCTGGAACGTATTGTGACGGCAGTCGATAACTGCAAACATGTGGCAGAAACCGGATCAACGCAGGAGCTTTCTGCAAAAGAGCAGGAAAAGCTGCAGTGTATGAAGGAATATCGTATAAAATTTGAAACTGCCATGGAAGATGATCTGAACACTTCGGATGCGATTGCAGCAATTTTTGAACTGGTTAAATTTGCAAATACAGAAGTGCATGAGGGAAGTTCCAAAGCATTTGCAGAGGCAGTAAAAGAAGAAATTGTGTCATTGTCCGATATTCTGGGTCTGCTGGTGGAACGCAAAGCGGAGACGTTGGATGAAGAGATTGAAGCGTTGATCGCGCAGCGTCAGGCAGCAAGGAAAGCAAGAGATTTTGCAAGAGCAGATGCGATTCGTGATGAACTGCTGGCGAAGGGAATCATTCTGGAAGATACCCGTGAAGGAGTAAAATGGAAGAGAGCTTAATCACTTATCTAAATGAACAATTCCACCGGGAGGATGTGGACATCAGGACCTATTCGCCCCTGACACTGGCTTATATCGGTGATGCCATCTATGATTTGCTGATCCGCACCCTGCTGGTGGAAAAGGGAAACACACAAGTCAATAAACTGCATAAGCGTGCCAGCAGTCTGGTAAAGGCGGAAAAGCAGTCTCAGATGATTGAGATTCTGGAACTTCATTTTACAAAAGAGGAAGAACAGATTTATAAGAGAGGCAGGAATGCAAAATCATTTACCAGTGCCAAGAATGCAAGTATTGCGGATTACCGGAGAGCCACAGGATTTGAAGCAGTGATGGGATACCTGTATCTGACCGGAAAGTATCACAGAATGATAGATTTGGTTAAACTGGGTCTGGAGCCCGGGAAAGAGGAAAAGGATGGAAAACGGTAAGAAAGAAATTTTTACAGAGAACAAAATAGAGGGAAGGAATGCAGTGCTGGAGGCGCTTCGTTCCGGCCGCAGTGTGGATAAAATTTATGTGTTGATGGGGGCTCATGACGGTCCGATCCAGTCGATTCTCAGGGAAGCTAAGAAGCATGATACAATCATCAGTTATGTATCGAAAGAACGGTTGAATCAGATTTCTGAGACGGGGAACCATCAGGGAGTTATCGCCATTGCAGCGTCTTATGGATATGCTTCGGTGGAGGAGATTCTTGAAAAAGCAAAAGAAAAGGGGGAACCGCCGTTTATATTTCTGTTGGATGGAATTGAAGATCCCCACAATCTTGGTGCAATCCTCAGAACAGCCAATCTGGCAGGGGCTCATGGAGTTATTATTCCAAAACACAGGGCAGTGGGGCTGACGGCAACTGTGGCAAAGACTTCCGCAGGAGCCATCAATTATACACCGGTTGCCAAAGTGACCAATCTTGGTATGACGATCGACCAGCTCAAGAAAGAGGGGCTGTGGTTTGCATGTGCCGATATGGGAGGAACCCGGATGTATGATCTGGATCTGAAAGGGCCGATCGGTCTGGTAATCGGAAATGAAGGGGAAGGTGTCAGCCGTCTTGTACGGGAAAAATGCGATTTTATCGCATCCATTCCCATGAAGGGTGATATTGATTCTCTCAATGCATCTGTGGCAGCAGGGGTGCTTGCCTATGAGATCGTAAGACAGCGGGGATAAGATGAAAAATTATGGTGGATATTCAGATGATCAATTAATCGGGATGCTGCGGGAGGGGGAACGGGAAATTGCAGACTATCTGGTGGACAAATATAAGAACCTGGTCCGCAGGAAAGCCCGCGCCCTGTACCTGGCAGGCGGAGATCATGAAGATCTGATTCAGGAAGGAATGCTGGGGCTTTTTAAAGCAGTGCGGGAATACAAGCCTGACAAAGAGGCAGGCTTTTATACGTTTGCAAGTTCCTGTATCACGAATCAGATGTATAAGGCGGTGACTTCTTATCAGAGACAGAAGCATCAGCTGCTGAATAATTCTCTGTCTTTGAATGAGCTGGAGGAAGATAAGACCTGGAATTTGATTACAGAGGATAGTCCGGAAAAAATTTTGCTGGAGCAGGAACAAAGTGCACATCTCAATCGTAGAATTGATGCGGCTTTAAGCCCTTTTGAGAGGCAGGTGCTGGAATTGTATCTGGAGGGAGATGATTATATCCGGATCAGCGAAAAGATGGATCGATCTCCAAAATCCATAGATAACGCATTACAGAGAATACGGAGAAAAGTAAGGGAAACGTTGGAGCGTGTCTGAAAAAAATCAGACACGCTCTTATCTGCTTGTCGGAGCATTTTTTGTTAATCTTCTTTTACATACAATCCGGAAATCCAGCCGATTGTATCATTTACTTTTATATGATAAAAACCATTTTGCGTCTGACCGTCGATTTCAAATCGATTTCCTTTATTTAAAGTCAGAAGAATATTATTGTTTACCGTGGCATCCGGGGTACTGCGGACGCGGACGTCATTTCCTGTACTTGTGGCCGTCCCGGTTGCAATCCAGCCAGAGGAAGCAGCGTTTGAAGCATCCGGCTTTACGTAATCGCCGGAAATCCATCCGATATAAGGAACACTGTTAAGTACCACACGAATTTGGTGCCAGCCATTATTGACTACACCATTTACCTCAAACCGGTTTCCTTTATAGAGTTTGCCGATAGGAGTTCCATTTGGTGTGATTCTTACCCGAACACCATTTCCTGTGCAGGTTGCAGTACCAATTGCGTGAAATGTTTGATTGGAATCTCCGGCATCACCTTCGCCGCTGCTGTCCCAGGTTGCTTTGAAGGTGTTGAAGGTTCCGTATTCCTGTTTCAGGCGTGTTGTGGTACTTCCCCAGGAAGGCAGATACAGATGGGGACGGTCCACAAACGAGGTCCAGTCCCCGCCCCACGCAAGGCCGATTCCCTTTGCAAGAGCTGCAACGCGTGAAAAGAAAGTATCATCATCGTATGCGTGACCAGCCACGTTTTTATAAAAATCAAATGCGATGCCCCACTGATGCTGGCTGGAATAGGAACTTCCGGGTGCATTTGTGATGATTGAGCCGGGCTTTGTACGACCCTGTGCATAAAGTTCATCTTGTTCCTGAACAGAGCGGAAGCATTCGCCGATTCCGAGGGGAAGTCCTTCTCCATTACAAAGCTCTGTTAATTTTGTGATTTTGTTCTGTAATTCCGGGTGTAATTGAGAAATGTCTCTTGCCATTTTAAATTCCCTTTTTCTTTATATTATGATACCAGGGTCAAAAGGTTATATGTTTTATGCAAGCATGACTTTTGGACCCGTAAAACATGAGAAAGTAGACCGGATAGGGCGGATTTCGAAGGTTTTTAGAATTGTGGGAGCACACAGTGCGTGGCAATCCGTAGGAATCATGGGTCAAAAAGCGAAAAATATGAATAAAAAAGCTCTGGCATCTACCAGAGCTCTTAAAAGCTGATGACGGGACTCGGACCCGTGACCTCCTCACTACCAATGAGGTGCGCTACCACCTGTGCCACATCAGCCTTTTTGTTCGAAGCGTTTTGTGTTCGCTACAAGTAGAAATTTTACCAAAAAGCTATGTGCTTGTCAACCCTTTTTTTGAAAAATAAGTTGCGGCTTTGCATAAAAATAAATTCACAAAAAATCGGGTGTATTTTTGGATAAAAATAAGTTCACAAAGATTTTAGGGTGAAACGCCCACGTTTTAGTCAGAGTCATGAATTCATCAGATTTAAAAGATTCATATTGACATTTGATTTTGTCTTTTATAAGATAGGGCTCAGAAATTCACAGAGGAGGAGCGTGGACTTTTATGGCAAAGAATGCGACAAAGGATATGACGTCGGGTTCCCCAATGAAATTGATATTGGGTTTTGCATTTCCGATGTTGCTGGGGCTTTTGTTTCAGCAGTTTTACAGCATGGTGGATACGATTATTGTCGGAAGATGGCTGGGGGTAAATTCATTGGCCGCCGTAGGTTCCACCGGATCAATCAACTTTATGGTCATCGGTTTTTGTGTTGGAGTCTGCAGTGGGTTTGCCATACCGGTGGCACAGAAGTTCGGGGCGGGAGATTATACGGCACTCAGAAAGTTTGTGGCGAACAGTGTCTGGATTTCTGCGGTTTTTGCGGCTGTTATGACGGTTGTGGTGTGTGCGCTTTGCATGAATATTCTGCGTTGGATGAACACGCCTTCCGATATCATAGAGGAAGCATATGAATATATCATTGTTATTTTTTTTGGAATACCCGTTATATTTTTATATAATCTGCTGTCCGGAATTTTACGTTCCTTAGGAGACAGCAAAACGCCGGTCTTTTTTTTGGTGCTTTCATCAATTCTGAATATTGTGTTGGATGTGGCATCTATCGGTGTTTTACATATGGGAGTGGAAGGACCCGCCTGGGCAACGGTTATTTCTCAAGGGGTGTCCGGGGTTTTATGCCTGTTCTATATGATGAAGCATTTTGAAATTTTGAGAATCCGAAAAGAAGAGTGGAGAATCGAAGGGCGTTATATTGTTACCTTGTGCAATATGGGAGTACCGATGGGTCTGCAGTATTCGATAACGGCTGTGGGCAGTGTTATTTTGCAGACAGCGGTGAATTCTTTGGGATCTATGGCCGTTGCAGCTGTCACAGCAGGTTCCAAGGTGGCTATGTTTTTCTGCTGTATGTTTGATGCTTTGGGCGGAACAATGGCAACCTACGCAGGGCAGAATGTAGGTGCAAGGAAAATGGAACGGATCAATCAGGGGATGAAAGCTTCTGTCGTGATTGGTACTGTTTATTCCGTACTGGCATGTATTGTATTGATCTGTTTTGGAAGAACGATTGCACTTTTGTTCATGAAAGCGGATGAAGTTCAGATTCTGGGCAGGGTACAGCACTTCCTGATTATCAACAGTTTATTTTATATTCCCCTTGCCCTGGTGAATATTGTAAGATTTTGTATTCAGGGAATGGGCTTTAGTACATTTGCCATATTGGCAGGTGTCTGTGAGATGGCCGCAAGAGCTTTCGCCGGATTTTTACTGGTACCCATCTTTGGATTCGATGCGGTATGTTTTGCGAATCCTCTTGCATGGATCTGTGCGGATGCATTTTTGATTCCGGCACACCTGTTTTGTATGAAGAAGCTTAGGAAGATGTTGGGAGGTTAACGGATGTGAAATCCGCCTTCTGCCTGTAAAGAAAGCGGATTAAAAAAGAAGAAATCTATCAACATTTTTTCAATATTGTGGTAAAATGATGGGAAAGAGAGAAATATGGAGGAGAAAAAGATGGAATCGAGAGTAGAGAAAACACTGGAACTTCATGCAAAGGGATATAATTGTGCGCAGGCGGTTGCCTGTACCTATTGTGATCTGGTGGGAGTTGATGAAGATACGATGTTCAAAATCATGGAAGGATTTGGTCTTGGCATGGGATGTATGCAGGGCACTTGTGGGGCAGTGTCCGGCGCCCAGGCATTGATTGGTATGAGAAAAAGTAAAGGATGTGCAGATCCCACCAGCAAAGCTGCAACATATCAGGTTGCCAAAGAGGTGATGAGAAAGTTTGCCGGGAAAAACGGCAGCGTAGTCTGTAAAGAACTGAAAGGTGTGGAAACCGGAAAAATGCTCAGAAGCTGCGACGGTTGTATTCAGGATGCGGCGAGAATTGTGGAAGAAATACTGGAAGATTGATGTTTCGCAATCGTCTATCCGGATGTATATTTGTAAAAGGGCCCGGCAGTATCCGGGCTCTTTTACGATAGAGTTTTTGGAATTTTCAGCACGGTTTAGGCGGTGGAGGAGGTTTTTTTGGAAGATTCACCAGGATAATGTCATCACCGATCTGACAGATACATTCCCAGGGGATGATCAGATCTTTTTCCCTGCCAAGAAATCCGCAGAATTTTCCTGGTCCGGGTATAATCAGTGCTGTAACAACTCCTGTCACTGGGTTGAACTCAAGATCAATCGGGCAGCCCAGGGATTTACAGTCGCAGACATTGATGACCTCTTTTTGACGCAAATCTAAAACACGCATGTCAGAAAGCCTTTTTAGCAGTATATGTTGACAGCGAAGGGATTAGAACTTATACTGAAAATTGCTTTCCGTGAGATGTGCGTCCCGGTTTGGGGGAGATTTGTCTCAAATGAGGGAGGCGTAGCAATCCGTAGGTATCATGGGGAAAAATACTTTTTGACCCCAGCATCATTATATACGGAAAATTCTGTACTTTTATAAAAGCGGATAAATTTTGAACGTGTCAGTACACCAGATCAGGAAAGCGAGGAGAATATAGGATGAGGTGTCCTTTTTGTAACCAGGACAATACAAGGGTTGTGGATTCCCGGCCGGTGGAGGAGAGCAATGCAATTCGCAGGCGGCGGATGTGTGATGCCTGCGGCAAACGATTTACCACTTATGAAAAGGTGGAAACGATTCCTTTGATTGTTATCAAAAAAGATCAGAACCGGGAGCAGTATGACCGGCAGAAAATAGAGGCCGGAGTTTTGCGTGCGTGTCATAAGCGTCCGATTGCGATACAGCAGATTAAGGAACTTGTGGATTCTGTGGAGAATGAGATTTTTAATATGGAAGAGCGGGAGGTACCCAGTACGGTGATCGGTGAAATGGTGATGAACCGGATGAAGGAGCTGGATGCAGTGGCTTATGTACGTTTTGCATCTATTTATAGAGAATTTAAAGATGTAAATACTTTTATGGATGAATTGAAGAAAATGCTGAAGTAAAACTTTGGAAGATATCAAATCAGGCTATACAGATCAGAAAATGAATTTTTTAATATGGTTTAGAAAAATAGCTGAAATTATTTGACAAAGAACAGGTTTTGAGATACAATTTTAACAACGCATAGTAATTTAGCGCGTTAAAGTGTTAGGAAAAAGATAAGCGAGGTAAAAGGTATGAAAAAGATAATTGCAGTTATGACAGCATTGATGCTTACGGCATCTATGGCAGCATGCGGCTCTGAAAAATCGAATAATGATGCAGCAAGCGGGTCAAAAAGCGAAAGCAGTGCTCCGTCTTCAGACGGAACAGTCTACGAAGTTGGTATCTGCCAGTTGGTACAGCACGATGCATTGGATGCGGCAACACAGGGATTTAAAGATGCACTTGTGGAAAAGCTTGGTGAAGACGGTGTCAAATTTGATGAGCAGAATGCTTCCGGTGATTCTGCAACCTGTGCTACCATCATCAATCAATTTGTATCCTCCGATGTGGACCTGATTCTGGCGAATGCAACTGCATCCTTACAGGCAGCTGCAGCAGGTACCGATACGATTCCGATTCTGGGAACCTCTGTTACCGATTATGCAACTGCTCTGGAGATTGACAACTGGACCGGACTGACAGGGAAGAATATATCCGGAACTTCAGATCTGGCGCCATTGTCAGAGCAGGCGGCGATGCTGCATGAACTGTTTCCGGATGCAAAGAATGTAGGACTGTTGTACTGTTCTGCAGAAGCGAATTCTGCTTATCAGGCAGAGACGATTCAGAAGTCTTTGGAAGAATTCGGGTATACCTGTAAGACCTATACATTTGCAGATTCCAACGATATCGCATCTGTTGCGACAAGTGCGGCAGCGGACAGTGACGTTATCTATGTTCCGACTGATAACACTGCAGCTTCCAATGCAGAAGTAATCAACAACATCTGTCAGCCCGCAGGCGTGCCGATTATTGCAGGTGAAGAAGGAATTTGTGCAGGATGCGGTGTTGCAACATTATCCATCGATTATTATGACATCGGATACAAAGCAGGAGAGATGGGATATGAGATTCTTGTAAATGGCGCCGATATTACAAAAATGGAAATTGCAACCGCAGAAAATGTTACAAAGAAATACGATGCGGATCGCTGCAAAGAACTGAATATTACAATTCCGGAAGGTTATGTAGCAATCGAAAAATAGTTGCAGCGGTATATCCATTTTCAGGCTGCAGCAAATAAGCAGCAGGGAACTGCCGGAAGGGGCGGCAAAAGGAGGAAACTTCTTTGCCGCCCTTCCTAATATTTTTTATCGTATAGGAAACAGGAGGATAAAACGTGGACGTTGTAAAACTTTTAAATGCCATGCCGGGTGCATGTGCACAGGGGCTGATCTGGGGCCTTATGGCAATTGGTGTGTATATAACATACAAAATTCTGGATCTTGCAGATCTGACGGTGGATGGTACGATGTGTACCGGAGGAGCCGTCTGTATTATGATGATGCTGAACGGTCATTCGGTTGGCTTTTCATTGCTCTGTGCTTTTGCCGCCGGAATGTTGGCGGGACTGGTCACTGGAGTTCTTCACACAACTATGGGAATACCGGCGATTCTGGCAGGAATTCTGACTCAATTAGGCTTATATTCTGTCAATCTGCGGATTATGGATGGGAAATCCAATCAGGCAATCAGTGTAGATAAGTATGATCTGCTGGTATCTCTTCGTTATGTGAAGGGAGTTCCTTTTTATAAGAATACCTTGTTTGTAGCAGCAATTTTTATTGTTGTGCTGGTTGGAATCTTATATTGGTTTTTCGGAACAGAACTTGGATGCTCTGTTCGTTCTACCGGTTCGAATGCCGATATGGCACGTGCACAGGGAATCAATACGAATTTCTGTAAGATTCTGGGGCTGATGCTGTCAAACGGCATTGTGGCACTGGCAAGTGGATTATATGCCCAGTATCAGGGATTTGCGGATGTCAATGCCGGGCGAGGTGCAATTGTTATCGGTTTGGCCGCAGTTATTATCGGACAGGTTGTCTTTGGACGGATCAGCGGTAATTTTGCTTTGAGATTGCTGTCAGTTGCTTTGGGGGCAATTATATATTACATGGTGCTTCAGATTGTATTGTGGTTGGGACTGAATTCCAATGACCTGAAGCTGTTGTCTGCCATAGTGGTAGCGATTTTCCTGGCAATTCCGGTCTTATGGGAGAAATGGAAGATCAAACGTGCCTATACGGAAGGAGGAAACCTGTAATGTTGATACTGAGCAATGTGGAAAAGACCTTTAACAAAGGCACAATTAACGAAAAGAAAGCTTTGACAGGTGTGGATCTGACATTGAAAGACGGTGATTTTGTTACTGTCATCGGCGGAAACGGTGCAGGAAAATCCACAATGCTGAATATGATTGCCGGGGTGTATCCGATTGATAAAGGGAAAATCATCTTAAATGGCGAGAATATTTCCCAGTGGCCGGAGCACAAGCGGGCAAAGTTTCTGGGACGTGTATTTCAGGACCCGATGCGTGGTACGGCTGCCAATATGGAAATTATAGAAAATCTGGCACTGGCATATCGAAGAGGAATGAAGCGGGGCTTAAATTGGGCGGTGACCAGGGAAGAGAAGGCAAAATATCAGAAAGCGCTGCAGGAACTGGATTTGGGATTGGAAAATCGTATGACCAGTAAGGTGGGGCTGCTTTCCGGCGGGCAGCGTCAGGCGTTGACTTTGCTGATGGCTACACTTCGGAAGCCCGAACTTCTGCTCCTTGATGAGCATACGGCAGCACTTGATCCGAAGACTGCGGCGAAGGTTCTGGATCTTACGGAAAAAATCATTGCGGAGAATCATTTGACGGCGATTATGATCACACATAATATGAAGGATGCGATCCGTCTTGGAAATCGGCTGATTATGATGCATGAGGGACGAGTCATCTATGATGTATCCGGAGAAGAAAAGAAAAACCTGAAAGTTTCTGACCTGCTGGCAAAATTTGAGCAGGTATCCGGCGAGGAATTCGCAAATGACAGAATGATGTTGGCTTGAAAATCGGCTGGAACGGCGTCTTACAGACAGAACAATGTCTGGAGGATGCCGTTTTTTGGTTCCGTAGGAGACTACTTGGGACTTTGCTGTTTCGGAACTTGCATTTTAGGGCATAAGATGATAAACTTATAAGAATATATTGGAGAGAGCGATGAATTTTCAGACATGCTCTTTGAAATCTAGTGCAGCATTCAAGCATTAATGCAATGCTGCACTAGGAATGCATGCATGGCAGGCATTGCTTTCGGAAAGCAGGAAAGTCAGAGTTGACGAAAGAATGAATTGATAGCAGGAGAGGAGTAGGAGAACATGAGAACGTTTTTAAAATCATCAAAATTAGATAATGTGTTATATGATGTGCGCGGTCCAGTTGTAGCCGAGGCAAACAGGATGGAAGAGGAAGGAAAGCATATTCTGAAGCTGAATATCGGAAACCCTGCACCGTTTGGGTTTTCGGCACCGGAAGAGGTGATCGCGGACATGATGCAGAATGTCCGGAACAGTCAGGGATATTCCGAATCACACGGTATATTTGCAGCCAGAAAAGCAATTATGCAGTATTGCCAGATCAAAAATATACCGAACGTTTCCATGGATACCATTTACACCGGAAACGGTGTCAGTGAACTGATTAATCTGGCGATGCAGGCACTTCTGGATAACGGCGATGAGATTTTAATTCCGTCACCGGATTATCCGCTTTGGACTGCTTGTGCAACACTTTCCGGCGGAAAGGTTGTTCATTATATCTGTGATGAACAGTCGGAATGGAATCCGGATATTGAAGACATCAGGAAGAAAATCACGGACAGGACGAAAGCTATTGTAATTATCAATCCGAACAATCCTACCGGAGCGCTGTATCCAAAAGAAATTCTGGAGCAGATCGTCCAGATTGCCAGAGAACATGAATTGATGATTTTTTCCGATGAAATCTATGATCGGTTAGTGATGGATGGATTAGAGCATATATCTATCGCATCCCTTGCACCGGATCTGTTCTGTGTCACCTTTTCAGGACTGTCAAAGTCTCATATGATAGCAGGATTCCGTGTGGGTTGGATGGTGTTAAGCGGCGCGAAGGAAAAAGGAAAAGATTATATTGAAGGGCTGAATATGCTGTCCAATATGAGACTTTGTTCCAATGTTCCGGCACAGACCATCATTCAGACCGCCTTAGGGGGGTATCAAAGTGTCAATGAATACATTCGTCCGGGCGGAAGAATTTATGAACAGAGGGAATTTGTCTATCATGCACTTAAGGATATCCCGGGCATTTCTGTGGTAAAGCCTAAGGCAGCATTCTACATTTTCCCGAAACTGGATACGGAAAAGTTCCATATTACCAACGATGAGCAGTTTGCCTATGATTTTCTGAGGGAAAAGCGTGTACTTCTGGTGCATGGAGGCGGTTTTAACTGGAAGGAGCCGGATCATTTCCGTGTAGTGTATCTTCCGGATCTGCGTACCCTGGAATCGGCAACGGGGAAATTGGCTGATTTCCTGTCTCATTACAGACAGAAGTAACATTTGTTCATTCTTTTTTTAGAATTGAAAGCTATACGAATTGTCAGAAAAATGTTATAATACAGATATATGTTTTCACAGACAGAATCATGGAGAATAAGCGGCGAAAGGCAGGATTCCGCCAAATAAGATATCGTGAGGTGAGACGATGAAGCTTGACAAAAAAACAATGCGTAACATACAGTGGCTGATTGTGTTTACTGTCATGGTAATTGTGATTTGTTTTAAAATTGATTCTGTAATGGCAGGAGTTCAATATGTTATTGCTCTGTTGTCTCCGTTTCTTTTAGGGGCTGCAATGGCATTTGTCATCAATGTATTAATGCGGTTTTTAGAAGAGAAGGTTTTTGGAAGCAGATATCTGCGGGACAAAAGGATGATTATGAAGATCAGGCGTCCATCCAGCCTGATTCTGGCGATTTTGTGTATTCTTGGTCTGATGTGTATTATCTGTTTTGTTGTGATCCCACAGTTGGGAGTGGCAGTCGCAAAACTGTCCAATGATATTCAGACGTTTGTTCCGGAACTTCAGGGCTGGCTGACAGATATTTTGAAGCGGTATCCTAAGATTAAAGAGGTTCTGGAACCTTATCTTACTGCGAATCCGGACTGGAATTCCATTATGGATACCATCACGAATTTTCTGAAAAACGGAGGAAGCAACTTTCTTGGAAATACGGTATCTGCGGCTACACAGGTGGCAGGTACGATTGTCAGTTATGTATCATCTTTTGTGATTTCATTTATTTTTGCTTGTTACATTTTGATTCAGAAAGAAACGTTAGGCAGGCAGTGTGAAAAGGCGATGACAGCATTTCTGCCCGAGCGGGCAGTGAGCAGGATTTTGGAAATTGCTTCACTTTGCCAGCGGATTTTTTCGAAATTTATTGCAGGTCAATGTCTGGAAGCATGTGTATTGGGACTTATGTTTTTTATTGTACTTTCGATTGGCAGATTTCCATATGCGCTTCTGATCTCCGTAATGATTGCCTTTCTGGCATTAATTCCAATTTTTGGTGCATTTATTGGTTGTGTCCTGGGTGCATTTCTGGTATTTACCGAAAGCCCTGTACGTGCACTGGCATTTATCTGTGTATTTTTGGTTGTACAGCAGTTAGAGGGAAATCTGATTTATCCGAGAGTGGTCGGAGGATCTATCGGACTTCCGCCGATATGGGTACTGGCAGCAGTTTCGCTTGGAGGCAGCCTTTTTGGTATTCTTGGTATGCTGGTATTTATTCCGCTGACTTCCGTGATTTATGCATTGTTTAAGAAGGAAGTAAATCAGCGTCTGGAGCGAAAGGCAGTTAAGCAGAAGTAAACAGGAAGAAAGGGCGGAAAGAATTGATGCCGCAGAGGCAGTTTAAGCGTGCATAGAGCAGTTGCAGGCAAGGAGCAGAAAGGGGAAAGAATATATGGCATTTAAGAACAAAGTAACACCGGAAATTGAAACATTGACAGAAATCTGTAAGCAGAATTCCCAAATTGATACAAGCCTCTATGGAAAGTATGAGGTAAAGCGGGGACTTCGTGATGTGAACGGAAGCGGTGTTCTGGCAGGATTGACGGAGATTTCAGAGATTGTTTCATTTAAGAATATTGATGGGGAGAAAGTACCCTGTGAAGGGGAACTGTACTACCGCGGTATCAATGTGCAGGAGTTGACAAAGGGATTTTTGAGTGAGAAGCGGATGGGATTTGAGGAGACAACGTATCTGCTGTTGTTCGGAAGTCTGCCTACAGAGTCTCAGTTAAAGCATTTTCAGACGATCCTGCGCGCGCAGCAGTCACTTCCCAAAAATTTTGTACGTGATGTTGTGATGAAAGCACCGAGCAAAGATATGATGAATACACTTTCCAGAAGCGTATTGACATTGTATGCTTACGATCCTCAGGCGGATGATATCTCACTGCCGAATGTTTTAAGACAGTGTCTGACATTGATTTCTGTATTTCCAATGTTATCAGTATACGGTTATCAGGCATATAATCATTATATTAAGGGAAAAAGTTTGTATATTCATAATCCGGATAAAAAATTGTCAACGGCAGAAAACATTCTTCGTATGCTGCGGGCAGATAAAAAGTATACACCACTGGAAGCTACAATTCTGGATCTTGCGCTGGTACTGCATATGGAGCACGGCGGAGGTAACAACTCTACATTTACGACTCATGTTGTATCTTCTTCCGGTACCGATACGTATTCTGCAATCGCAGCAGCCCTTGGTTCTCTGAAAGGACCAAAGCACGGCGGTGCCAATATCAAAGTTGTTGACATGTTTGAAGATATGAAGAAGCAGGTACATGACTGGGATGACGAAGAAGAGGTTGGAAATTATCTGAGAAAACTGCTTCATAAAGAGGCATTTGATGGGCGTGGTCTGATTTATGGTATGGGTCATGCGGTATATTCCATTTCTGATCCGAGAGCAAATATCTTTAAAGGGTTTGTTGAGAAGCTGGCGATGGAAAAGGGAAGAGAGAAAGATTACAGATTATATGCATTGGTTGAGCGGATGGCACCGCAGATTATTGCCGAGGAGCGTCATATCTATAAAGGTGTCAGTGCGAATGTGGACTTTTACAGCGGATTTGTGTATAGTATGCTGGATCTTCCGACAGAGTTGTATACACCGATGTTTGCGATTGCGCGTATCGTGGGCTGGAGTGCGCACCGTATGGAAGAACTGATCAATGCAGATAAGATTATCCGTCCTGCATACAAGGCAGTGAAGGAAAAAGAAATATATGTTCCGCTGCATGAGCGGATGGATTGAGTGAGGATTGTATGAGTCAGAAAGGACTATTTCACACTTTTTATCCGGATCAGTGGGAGGATTCCACCTACGGGATTGATTTTGAATGTTTGTATCGGGAAGGTTATCGCGGATTAATTTTTGATATTGACAATACGCTGGTACCTCATGGAGCGCCCGCGGATGAACGGGCAGTGGAACTCTTCCGGTATCTGCATGAACTGGGATTTTCCTGCTGCCTGTTGTCCAACAATCAGCTTTGGCGGGTAAAACCATTTGCGGAGGCGGTGCAGGCATTCTTTATTGAGAATGCCCATAAACCGTCCATCAGGAATTATCTGGAGGCATGCAGCCGAATGGGCACATCCAGAGAAACTACGATTTTTATCGGAGATCAGCTTTTTACAGATGTCTACGGCGCCAGACGCTGCGGCATGCGGAATATTCTCGTAAAACCGATTCACCCAAAGGAAGAGATTCAGATTGTTTTAAAGCGAAGGCTGGAGCGGATTGTATTATATTTCTATAAAAAACATCTGAAAAATAGTTGAAAAATCCCGAAAATTATTATAATATATAGAATAGCCATGTTGCGTTCTAAGATCGCAACATATATATGTTAAGGAGGAATATCAGGATGATATCAGCAGGTGATTTTAGAAACGGTATTACACTTGAAATCGACGGGAATGTCGTTCAGATTTTGGAATTTCAGCATGTAAAACCAGGAAAAGGCGCTGCATTCGTTAGAACAAAGTTGAAAAATGTCATTAACGGCGGTGTAGTTGAGAAAACGTTCCGTCCGACAGAGAAATTCCCGCAGGCTCGTATTGATCGTGTGGACATGCAGTATCTGTACAGTGACGGTGACTTATACAATTTCATGAACGTAGAAACATATGATCAGATTGCACTGAATGAAGAGACAATTGGTGATGCTCTGAAATTTGTGAAAGAAAATGAGATGGTAAAGGTATGTTCTTATAATGGGAATGTATTTGCAATCGAGCCTCCGCTTTTTGTGGAACTTGCAATCACGGAGACAGAACCAGGCTTCAAGGGTGATACAGCACAGGGTGCTACTAAACCGGCAACTGTTGAAACAGGAGCACAGGTAAATGTACCGCTGTTTGTCAATGAAGGTGATGTAATTAAGATTGATACACGTACTGGTGAATATCTGAGCCGTGTATAATTGCGGATATAGAGAAGCGTCTTGGAGAACAGATAAATAAGAGGAGAGAACCTTTCGGGCGAAGGCCTGTCAGGTTCTCTCTGTTTTTATCCTATAGGATAAAACTCTCCGGGTGATGCGACTCATCTGTGTGGAGAATATTGCTTCGCAATCGTGCCCGGCACAGAAGGGGGAATCATGATTAAAGATGGATACTGTCTTCTTTCCAGTCGTAGAAATATACGTGATTGGAGAGGAGTTCCTGAGGCTCCAGCTGCGTTGTATTGATATGTTCTACCATATCCTCGAGTTCCTCTTTTGGGAATGCTTTTGATTCAGGGATCAGGATGCATTCGTGGATGCTGCTTGGCAGGATATAAAGATTAGACTGGAAAGATTCGGCGGCTTTCGCGAGGATTCCGGGATACATCATACAGATGGCGCCGAGGCAGCGTCTGGAATTGGTCAGTATATACATGGGAACGGGACTGAAAGAGGCAGTGGATACATCTTCCAGGATCAGCGACTCTTCTTCAGACAGGATTTCCCCCAAGGTTTCTTCCATGTTCTGAAGTTGAGAGGGGAGTTGATTTATTGTGTTGTTCCATGCGATCTGGTGAAGTCGATTTGGGGAGATGCCCCAGAGACTGCAGTGGTTTTCTGTGATGGTTATGGTGGCATCCCTGAGGGTTTCGTTATCCACCTGGAAATAACAGGTGATAGCCAGATCCAGGAAACGCTTATGTGGAATGGGGTCTAATTGTCTGGCATTTAAGTCATAGTTTACGATACGGCAATAGATGTGATTTTGAGCCTTTGAAAAGTCGCGGAAGGAGTCCATGGCTTCCGGGGGAATTTTAGGAATATCATGGTACTGGGAAAGCAACAGTTTGGCAAGATGTGAGATTGGAACGCCCTGGCGGTGGCGGCGGTAAAACCCATCGAGATAGATCAGCGGAGCCATCTCATCATTCTTCTGGCAGATGCATAGTGCATCAAGTATGACACAGTTATTTTTCTGCATATGCTGAATGCTTATCTGGGTGCCTGAATCAGTCAGACGTTTTACTTCTGCAACGAGGGCTTCTTGAAACATTTCATAATTCATAAATAGATACCTTTCCTTTTTTATATAATGAGTAATGGGCATTTTTTGCCAGGACCCTGAAGTTATACTTTTCATGCAAGTATGAAGCGCATAACCTATTGACTCTGGTGTTATATTTTTATTTTAACGTATCAAAAAGAAGGCAGGCGGGATCCTGAAATCTGACAACGCTAAAAACTTAAATAATAAGATGTTGGGGTCAAAAGGTATTTTGCCCCCTATGATACACGGATTGCTCCGCATTTCATGCTCCCGCAATCCTAAAACACCTCAAATTCGCTCATTTTTCTACGAAAAATGGCTACTTTTCGGTGTTTTTCCCGTCCCAAAGTCATGCTTTTTCATGCAAGCATGAAACGCATGACCTTTTGACGCTTGTATCATATCATAATAATGGGAAAACTAAAAAGATAGTTCTGAATAATTAAGAGAGACGGCAATTGCGGGAGCATGAATGGCAGAGCAATCGACTTTCATGTATAGTAATGTCTGCGTCAACAGACATGTCCGTCTAGATGATAGGTAGATATAGATATATCATATCTATTTTGGAACGAAATGTCAATAAAAAAGCGTTGGAAAAAGATTTACCTAAATATTGACATTCTGCGGTGAGCGTGATATGATAATAGCGCTGTATTTAATAAACAGCTTGCATCTGTAGCTCAGGGGATAGAGCAACGGTTTCCGGTACCGTGTGCCGGGGGTTCGAATCCCTCCAGATGCGTATGAGGGAAACCGGATAAATGTTACATTTATCCGGCTTTTTCATAAATGGAGGAAAAGAGGAGAGTACATATGTCGTGGAAAGACAGATTCAGAGAATGGCTTTCAGATAATCTTAGATATATTTTGTTAGGACTGGGAATTCTTATAGCAGCAGTGCTGATTTTCTTTGGTATCAGATCGCTGACTTCTGTTATGGAAGGTTCTGATAACAGCAAGAGCATCAGTCAGACTAGCAGTGACAGCAGGGAAGAAGAGGAATCTGTCACACCATCACCGGAGCCGGAAAAAAAGCCGGAGGATGAGGCATCTCAGTCTTCTTCGGAAGAAGAGGTGACTACTTTGACCAGAGATGGGAATGAAGAAATCACGGCTCTTATGAATACATATTATACAGCTTTGGGCGGCAAGAACATGGAGGTGCTGCAAACGGTTGTAGATCATCTTTCAGAGGATGAGCAAGCGCAGATTGCGGCAGAGACGAATATCGAAGGATATCAGAACATTGCGGCGTATACATTTAACGGTCAGCAGGAAGGAACTTATGTCGTAATTGCAAGCTTTCAGTGTAAATACAGAGATATCAGTACGATGGCACCAGGTTTATGTCAGATGTATGTTTATACTAATACGGAGGGAAAACTGGTAATTGCTGCAGAAGTGGAAGATGAAGCAGTGAATAATTATATGAGCGATATTCTCAAACAGCCGGAAGTGAAGCAGCTGATTGCGGATACACAGGAAGCGTACGAGGCAGCAAGAGCATCGGATGCAAAACTGGATGCACTGATTACCAGCGTAGCAGGTGAATAGATATTTAGGAACTGTAGGAAAATAGCTCATGCATCTTGACTTGCCTATTATTTTTCTACAGTTCCTTATCAGAGAGCATCTGACTTTCCTATATGGTGATGTCTGCGTTAGCAGATATGTCCGTTTGAATCGAATAGTTTGTATAAGAAAGGGGTTGTTATTGTAAAATCCGGGGGATTTTACTGTTACAACCCCTGTCCGTTTACAGTGTATATTTGGGAATAGGTGTATGATATGATACGTTTAAACAAATACTTAAGTGATGCCGGTGTCTGTTCCAGACGTGAAGCTGACCGGATGATAGAAGCCGGCAGGGTGATGGTCGATGGCCGGAATGCAGAAGTTGGAATACAGATTTCAGAACAGGCATGTGTGATGGTCGACGGCAGAGAGGTGAAAAGCGGCGTGGGACGGATTTACCTGGCGTATTATAAACCCAGGGGAATTGTGTGTACATTCGAGAAAAAGGAAAAGCATAACCTTTTCAGGGCATTTTCCTATCCGGAGCGTGTGACGTATGCGGGGCGGCTGGATAAAGAGTCAGAAGGGCTTCTGATCCTGACGAATGATGGGGAAATGATCAATCAGATGATGCGCGCCAGAAATTACCATGAGAAGGAATATGTGGTTCAGGTCGACAAAGAGGTGGATGAGCGGTTTCTGAAAAGGATGGCTGGCGGAATCTATCTTAAGGAGTTGGGGGTAAAAACCAGGGCATGTAAGGTGGAGAAGACGGGGTCCCGGGAATTCCATATTATTTTAACACAGGGATTGAACCGTCAGATTCGGAGAATGTGTGAAGTTTTGGGTTATCATGTAACTGCCCTGAAACGAATCCGCGTGATGAATATCCTGTTGGGAGATTTGAAACCGGGAGTATATCGGGCGTTGAGTGGGAAAGAACTGGCAGAACTAAAGGTGCTGACCGGCAAAAGTGAAAGAGGAATGAAGGATGAATAAGACAGAGAGAATCAAAAGTCTGGTGGTCCAGCTGAATGAGGCAAGAAAAGCGTATTATGCGGAAGACAGGGAAATCATGAGTAACCTGGAATATGATAAGTTATATGAGGAACTGGAAGCATTGGAGCAGGAGACAGGTATGGTTCTTGCCAATTCCCCGACTCAGGAAGTTGGATATGAGGCAGTAGATGAACTGCCGAAAGAGCGTCATGAGTCTCCCATGCTTTCTCTGGACAAGACGAAGGATGTGGAGGCGCTTCGGACGTTTATCGGAGATCAGAAAACACTGCTTTCGTGGAAGATGGACGGACTTACCGTAGTCCTGACTTACCAGGGAGGACATTTGGTTAAGGCGGTTACCCGGGGAAACGGAGTGATCGGAGAGGTTGTGACGAATAATGCCAGGGTGTTCCAGAATATTCCTCTGAAGATTCCTTATGAAGGGGAAGTGATTCTCAGGGGCGAAGCAATTATTACGTACTCTGATTTTGAGAAAATCAATGCCGGGATTGAAGATGTGGATGCGAAATATAAGAACCCCAGAAATCTGTGCAGCGGATCGGTACGCCAGCTGAATAATGAGATTACAGCCAAACGTCAGGTGCGCTTTTTTGCATTTTCACTGGTGCGTGCAGAGGGAGTGGATTTTCAGAATTCCAGAGCCTGCCAGATGGAATGGTTGAAGGAGCAGGGCTTTGAAACTGTAGAAGAACGGTTGGTGACAGCGCAGACTCTGGATAAGGCGATGGAGTATTTCAGTACTAGGATTACAGAGAATGATTTTCCTTCGGATGGTCTTGTTGCCATTTATGATGATATTGCCTATGGGGAATCTCTGGGGAGTACGGCAAAATTCCCGCGGAATGCCTATGCTTTTAAGTGGGCGGATGAGCAAAGGGAGACGATATTGAAGGAAATCGAGTGGAGTCCATCACGCACAGGTTTAATTAATCCTGTGGCGATTTTCGAGCCGGTGGAATTGGAGGGAACTACCGTTTCAAGGGCCAGTGTTCACAATGTAAGCATTATGAAGGAATTGGAGCTTGGAATCGGTGACAGAATTCTGGTCTATAAAGCAAATATGATTATACCGCAGATCGCGGAAAATCTGACGAAAAGCGGAGTAAAAGAGATTCCGAAGCATTGTCCGGCGTGCGGCGGTCCTGCGGAAATCTCCAGTGTAAATGACGTGGAGACACTTTCCTGCGCAAACCCGGAATGTCCGGCGAAGCAGATGAAGTCATTTACCCTGTTTGCCAGCCGTGATGCACTCAATATCGATGGGATGTCGGAAGCAACGCTTGAAAAGTTCATGGCTCATGGAATGATTCATGAATTGGGCGATATCTTTGAATTGAACCGTTATGAGGAAGAGATTAAAGCGATGGATGGTTTCGGTGAAAAATCCTGGCAGAAGTTATGGCAGGCCATACAGAATGCCAGAAAGACGACGCTGCCCAGATTGATTTATGGTCTGGGGATACCGAACATCGGAGTGGCGAATGCAAAGATGATCTGCCGGGAGTTCGATCAGGATCTGGAACGTATTCGCAGAGCGGATTTGGAAGAACTCAGTGCAATTGACGGGATCGGTGAAGTGATTGCCGGGAGTGTGGCAGAATTTTTCCGTAAAGAGGAAAATATGCGCAGATTGGAGCATGTACTGCAGTATCTGGAATTTGAGGCAGCCGCACAGGCAGAAGAACAGAAGCTGAAAGGGATGACATTTGTAATCACCGGGAGTGTGGAGCATTTTGCAAACCGTAGTGAATTGAAGAATGTGATTGAAACACAGGGCGGCAAAGTGACCGGGAGTGTGACGTCCAAAACAAATTATCTGATCAATAATGATACGGCATCTAATTCTTCCAAGAATAAGAAAGCGAAAGCATTAAATATCCCGATTCTTTCTGAAGAAGATTTTTTACAGATGCTGCAGTAGATCGGGAAAAGAGGCAATCATCCGGTACGCTGAGGAGAATTACAGTTTTTACGATAAGGTAAGGTGAGGAAGATGAATGGCTGTCCAAAGAAAAGGAATGGTTTGGAGCCAGAGAGGTGCAATACAGATAAAAAAGACCCGGCAAGAGCAAAGGTTATTACATTGCAGAAGGGAAAGCGGGGATTCATGCATATCGTATTTGGAAGAACCGGGATTGTGATCCTGTCGATTCTTCTGCAGATGCTGGTGCTTTTTCTGGGGTTTGGAGCGCTGCGGCAGCATTTGGTATATGTTTTTGGCGGGTATTCACTGTTCGCACTGTTTATTGCGATTATTATTATCAACAGAGAGGATAATCAGGGATTCCAGATTGCCTGGCTGGTTCCGGTGCTTCTGGTTCCGTTCTTCGGCGGATTATGTTATCTGTTTGTGCAAAGTCAGGTGGGATACCGGATTCTGCACCAGAGGTTGTCCGTGCTGATTGAAGAGACCAGAAAGTTTGCAAAACAAAGACCGGAAGTCTTGCAGGAGCTGAAAGAGAAGAATCCAGCAGAAGAGCGATTGGCACAGTATGGATTTGATATCGGGGACTTTCCGGTATATGACCGGACTTCTGTCACATATTTTCCACTTGGCGAGAAAAAGTTCGAGGAAATGTTGATGCAACTGGAAAAGGCAGAGCATTTCATCTTTTTGGAATATTTTATTGTACAGGAAGGATATATGTGGGGGCGGATTCTGGAAGTTCTTCAGCGGAAAGCACAGCAGGGAGTGGAGGTGCGCATGATGTATGACGGCATGTGCAGTCTGGTGCTGCTTCCATACCGATATCCCGGTCAGTTGGAAAAACTGGGAATTCGGTGTAAGATGTTTTCACCGATCCGGCCGGCATTGTCTACCATGCAGAACAACCGGGATCACAGAAAGATTCTGGTGATCGATGGTCAGGTGGCATTTACCGGGGGTGTGAATCTGGCGGATGAGTATATTAACCGGAAAGTCCGCTTTGGACACTGGAAAGATACCGCTGTCATGGTGGAAGGAGAAGCGGTAAGAAGTTTTACGATGATGTTTCTTCAGATGTGGAATATTACAGAGCGGGAAGAAGAGGATTACGGTAAGTATCTGGATGTGGAGATTCGTACAAAAGCGGCTTCGGGCTGTGGATATGTCATGCCGTATGGAGACAGCCCTGTTGACAATGAGAATCTGGCGGAGAATATTTATCTTGATATCATAAACAGGGCAGTCAATTATGTACATATCATGACGCCATATCTGATTCTGGATCAGGAGATGATTACCGCCCTGACCTTTGCGGCAAAGCGTGGTGTGGATGTGACGATTATTATGCCCCATATTCCGGATAAGAAGTATGCCTTTGCTCTGGCGAAGACGTATTATCCCGGGTTGATCCGGGCAGGAGTTAAAATTTTTGAATATACGCCGGGGTTTGTTCATGCCAAAGTATTTGTAAGTGATGATGAGCGGGCGGTGGTAGGAACTGTGAATCTGGATTACCGCAGTCTGTATCTGCATTTTGAATGTGCCACCTATCTGTATCAGGTGCCTGCCATTGCGGAGATTGAGCAGGATATTCAGGAGACGTTGCAGAAATGCCGGAAGATAACATTGGAGATGTGCAGGAAAGAGAAGATCGGAATGAAGATCATGGGCAGAGTGCTGCGGCTGTTTGCGCCGCTGATGTAAGTGTGGTACAATAGTTTTTAAAGAGATGTATCGGGAGGGAAGGAGAGTTAGACGATGCCGATTAAGATTCAAAGTGATTTACCAGCAAAAGAAATACTGGAAAAAGAGAATATATTTGTAATGGATGAGACGAGGGCGCTTCATCAGGATATCCGTCCCATCCGTATTTTAATATTAAATCTGATGCCGCTGAAGGAGGAGACGGAGCTGCAGCTTCTGCGTTCGCTGTCCAATACACCGTTGCAGGTGGATGTGACCTTTATGGCGATGTCCAGCCATGAATCAAAGAATACACAGGCAAGTCATCTGAATAAGTTCTATGAGCATTTTTGCGATGTAAAGAATAATTATTTTGATGGTATGATTATCACTGGAGCACCGGTGGAACAGATTGCCTTTGAAGAAGTGGACTATTGGGAGGAACTTGTTCAGATTATGGACTGGACAGAAAAACATGTCACTTCCACGATCTTTTTGTGTTGGGCTGCACAGGCAAGTCTTTATCACTTTTATGGTTTACAGAAACAGATGCTGCCGGAGAAGATGTTTGGGCTGTTCTGGCATAAGGTGGCAAACCGGAAGATTCCTCTGGTCCGCGGATTTGATGATGTATTTTTGGCACCGCATTCCCGCCATACGGAAGTGCCGGTAGAAGAGATCCGTGCCTGCGGAAATATCACGATACTGGCAGAGTCCGAGGAAGCAGGATTTTTCCTGGGAATGGCGGATGAAGGAAGGAAAATTTTTGTGATGGGTCATCCGGAGTATGATCGGGTGACATTGGACGGCGAATATAAGCGGGATAAAAGCAAGGGACTGGATATTCAGATTCCTCAAAATTATTATCAGAATGATGATCCGGCAGTGAAACCATATCTGATGTGGAGAGCGCATGCCAATAATTTGTATACAAACTGGCTGAATTATTATGTTTATCAGATGACGCCCTATGATCTGGACGGAACTCCGTTCAGCAGCGATTTTAAGGGGCTTTGAGAAATTCAAAATATCAAAAGATAAAATTATGAAATAGACGGGGGATCGCAGGACATTTGAGATCCTCTGTTTTTTTACATTATGAAAAAGAATGACATTTTACAGAATGAGTGCTATAATACAGTTAAGCATTTGTTTCTAGAATTCTAATGGTATCAGCCATTCTATCTTCTGTTTATAGTTCCAAAAATCTTAGAAATTTTCAATGCTTATTTTCACAGAAATGCGGAGAGGATTCTAAGAGTGAAGATAGATCCTCCCGAAACATTAATTAAAGGAGGAGTCGAATGAAAGAAGACAAAAAGATGAAAAATCTACCAGAGATACAGGAGAATTCTAAAGGGTTCGAAAATAAGTGGATAGTGGAAGAGACTCATATGCCGTTTAGAAACTACAAAGACAGAGTATTTCGTATGATTTTCAAAGAGAAGAAAGAATTTCTGGAATTGTACAATGCCATGAATGGCACGGATTATAAAACTCCAGAGGATCTGATTGTGACAACACTGGAAAATGCCATCTATCTCGGGATGAAAAATGATGTGTCGTTTTTGGTATATGACCAGTTGGCATTGTATGAGCACCAGTCAACAGAGAATCCGAATATGCCGTTGCGAAATTTAATGTATGTGTCCAGTATTTATTCCGAATTGACGAAAGATGCAAATCTTTATGGTACCAGACTGGTAAAGATACCGGAACCGAAATTTGTGGTGTTTTACAATGGAACAGAAGAAATGCCGGAATATTCTGAATTGAGACTTTCGGATGCATTTGAGCATTGCAGTGGGGAGATGTGTCTGGAATTAAAAACTTATGTATTGAATATTAATTCGGGTTGTAACCGGGAACTGATGGGAAAGTGCAGAACACTGCAGGATTATATGATTTTTGTTAATAAAGTGCGGGAATACAGCAAGGTTCTTCGCTTTGCGCAGGCAGTTGAGAAGGCTATTACAGCGTGTATTGCAGAGGGGGTTCTTGAGGAATTTCTGCGGAAGAACAGAGCGGAGGTGCTGAAGGTGAGTATATTTGAATACAACGAAGAGCGTCATATGCAGCAGGAGCGGGAAGAGGCTATGAATAAGGGAATGGAAAAGGGAATAGAAAAGGGAATAGAGGAAGGTAAGATTAAAAAGTTGATTGAAATAATCAAAAAGAACACGAAGAGAGGAATCAAGGGGGAGGATCTGGCAGACTTTCTGGGAGAGGATCTGGTACTGACCCGTGAAATACAAAAGATCGTTTTGAACAATCCGGATGCGGATACAGAAGAAGTGTATGTTGCTGTTCAGTCCATGATTACAAAATTGTAAGATTGTGGATTCTGGCTTTTCTTAAAACCAAAAGACACGTATAATGGCATAAGAGGTGATTAATCAGTGGATAGAAGAGTAAAAATTATGGTGGTAGAAGATGATGAGGTATTGGCAAAGGAAATTTGTCTGTTTCTTGAAAAATGGGGATACGAGCTTGTGCTTGCAAGGGAATTTAGCGATATTATTGGAGAATTTGCAGCTCATAGACCACAGTTGATTCTTTTGGATATTAATCTGCCGTACTATGATGGATTTTACTGGTGCAGTCAGATCCGGCAGATTTCGGATGTGCCCATCCTTTTTATCAGCAGCCGCAATGATGACCGGGATCAGATTATGGCGATTGCCCAGGGTGGAGACGATTATGTGGAAAAACCGTTTCGGCTGGAATTGCTGAAAGCGAAAATGGAAGCTGTTTTAAGGAGGACCTATCAATATAAAGTAAAGGAACAGATTTTCCTGAATCAAAATCTTATATTTGAATGTGGTTCTCAGGCCATGTTTGTCGATGGAAAAGAGGTTGACCTGACAAAGTCGGAAAGAAAGATTCTTACAAAACTATTGGAGCACAGACCGGATGTGGTAACCAGGGAGGAGCTTATGATGGAGCTGTGGAATACGGATGAATATGTATCCGATGGAACGCTTACTACGGTGATCTGCAGGCTGCGGGGCAAGCTGAAAGCTGCCAGTGGAGAGGAGCTCATAAACACGAAGAAAGGGCAGGGATATTTCATATCATGAATTATTGGAAAAAGAATGGGAAATATTATCTGCTCTGTGTCTTTTTGTTCCTGGCATTTAATCTTTATTTTATCTTTCTGATGCATGACCGGAACGTGGGCTATCTGTTTTATCTTGATTTTCTGACAGCCGCCGCCGCATTGATTTTTATGGGCATTGATGTATATGGTTACAGAAAAAGAGAAAGGGAGAAAAAGCAGCTCTTACAGTGCGGCAGTATGATTTACCGGGAAATCCCGGAATTTGAGAATAAAGATATTGCAGAACATGATGTTCGGATTTTGGAGGCACAATTACAGGAACGATTTGAGGAAAATTGTGATTTGCAGGATTATGTGGCAAAATGGTGTCATGAAGTGAAGATTCCATTGGCGGCAAGTCTTTTGATGGATGAAAAAATCAAAGACATGGAGCTTAAGAAGTCGATGCGGGAGCAGTTGGAGCGAATCAATCAGCAGCTCAATGCCATGCTGCTTGGGTGTAAATTACAAAGCAGTATTTTTGATTTACAGGTTAAGGCAGTATTTCTGCCGGAATGTGTAAAAGCGTCCATCCATAATAACCAGTTTTTCTTGATTCGGAAAGGGTTTGAACTGGAAGTTCGAGTAGAGGATATCCATGTCTATACAGATCCGGCATGGCTGGTCTATGTGTTGGACCAATTACTGAATAATGCTTTAAAATATGTAAAGGAACATCCGGTAATACGAATCTGGACAGAAAAGAAGGAGAATAGGACAAAGCTTTTTGTGGAGGATCATGGAGAGGGGATTCAGGACAAAGATATCCGGAGAATTTTTGAGAAGGGGTTTACGGGGAGTAATTATCACAATGGAAGATACAAGTCAACCGGAATGGGTTTATATATGGTGGCAAAAATTATAGAAAGACTGGGACATGAAATTTATGTGGAAAGTAACTATGGGGCGTACACAAGATTTTGTATTACGTTCAGGGATAATAGCAGCTATTTCAACCTCTGACATTACACGTATTGTAATGTTGGAGGTATTTTTGTAATGTGGATGTAAGGATTTTATGAATGGAGTTCTTTATAATAGTGGATAGCTAAAAGATTGAATAAAGCGAGGAGGAAATCAATGTGAATGATAAAAAAGTTGTTGAAATCAAGAATCTGGTGAAAAATTATGGAGCAAAAGATTTTCAGACAAGGGTGCTCAAAGGAATTGATCTGACCATATACCAGAATGATTTTATCGCAGTTATGGGACCGTCAGGATCAGGAAAGTCCACTCTTCTGAATATTCTGTCGACCATTGATCAGCCTACACAGGGATCTGTGATCCTGGATAACAAAGATATTACAAAGGTATCCAACAAAGAACTTTCAAAATTGCGCAGAGATAAGATTGGGTTTGTGTTCCAGGACTATAATCTTCTGGATACCATGACTCTTGGAGATAATATTGCACTTCCATTATCTTTGAATGGAGTCTCAAGCACGAGTTGTATCCAAAAGACAGAGGAATTAAGCCGTATATTCGGGCTTAGAGAACATCTTCAAAAGTATCCGTATCAGTTGTCCGGCGGTCAGAAACAAAGAGGGGCAGCCTGCCGTGCATTGATCACAGATCCGGAAATCATATTCGCAGATGAACCCACCGGAGCGTTGGACTCCAAATCAAGCAAGGATCTTCTGGAGTGTCTGAGGGCGGTCAATGAAAGCGGACAGGCAACCATATTGATGGTTACCCATGATCCTTTTTCTGCTTCTTATGCGAAAGATGTGTATATCTTAAGCGATGGACTGATCAAGTGCAAATTGAGTAAGGGCACAAGCAGGAAGGAGTTTTATGACAGAATTATTGAGGTACAGACTTCCATGGGAGGTGATTTTTCATGCGAATGACGAAACTGGCATTTTTAAATTTTAAGAACAGTTTTAAAAGCTATTTATCGTTGATTGTTTCCCTGGCATTTACCGTGCTGGTGTTTCTGAATTTTCAGAATATCCTGTATTCCGACGCATTTGAGGTGCTTGGGG
Source organism: uncultured Lachnospiraceae bacterium (assembly GCA_900539175.1). Lineage (GTDB taxonomy): Bacteria > Bacillota > Clostridia > Lachnospirales > Lachnospiraceae > Novisyntrophococcus. The sequence continues at coordinate 7,638 of UQAW01000032.1, read as the reverse complement.
CGGAGAATAAAAGAAACGTGGATATTCTGATCCAGGTTATTTCTTTTGTACTTGGGTGTTTTATGTTCTTTTTTATCTGGTATTCGACGAATGTGTTTCTGACAAAGCGGAAGAAGGAAATCGGAACCTATATCTTTATGGGAATGACTAATCAGAAAATCGGAAAGCTGTATATGATAGAGACGGCATTGACTGGTCTGGTTGCTCTTATTCTGGGAATTGTATTTGGAATGATTACGACACAATTGTTTCAGATGATTTTACTGGCGATCTCGGACATTACCGTGGAAATTCGATTTCACTTTGTAATCCCACCCATTTTAATCACAGTCGGAATCTATCTGGTTATCTACCTGGTTTTTGTTCTGAAAGGCTATGTCAACATTGTCAGAAGCAGTGTGTTGAATATGATTTCTGCGTCAAAACAAAATGAATATGTCCGCCAGAAGATGGGAGTACTCATCATAAAAGCAATCCTGGGGGTAGGCGTTCTTGGCAGCGGTTATTATCTGGCAGTAAAAGAAGGCGGACAGGAGGTGATGGGAAATGTCCTTGCAGCAGTAATTCTTGTCACTGCAGGTGTCTATTTGCTGTTCGGCGGATTGATACCTTTGATTTTCCAGAGGCTTGCGAAGAATAAATATTTTTTATACCGGAAGCAGCGTAATTTATGGGTAAATAATGTGATTTTCCGGATGAAAAAGAATTATCGCACGTATGCGATGGTATGTGTATTGTCCTTGTGTTCCGTCACGGCACTGGCAACAGGATTTGCCATGAAATACCGATATGAAAATATTGTTCATTTTCGCGGCACATATACGTTCCAGCTTTTAAGCAATCAGACCGGATTGGACGGAAAGGCAAGAGCGCTGCTTGACGAATACGGGGGAGTTACGTATCGTTCGGAGATTCCCATTCTGACGTTGGATTCGTCCTTGATCGAAGGATTGTATGAACAGGGGGCAGTCGTGCCTTATTCCGGATTGAAACGATTGGCAGAAGATACAGGCATGGAGTTCGATTTGAAGGAGCCGGCAGGAGATGAAATCATCAAGGCATCCCATCTCTATCTTTTATCGCTTATGACGGATCGGTCTCATGTAGAAGTCACGATCAACGGGAAAAGTTACAACCAGATTAAGGACACGAATATTCCCTATCTTGGATATTTGCAGGAAAGCATGAGCTTTTATGTGGTAAATGATGAAGAGTATGAACATTTGCTTCCTCTGGGGCAGGAATTATATACGTACAATTATCAGATTGCTGATCTTGAACGGTTTGAGGAAGCGAGGGAGGCACTTCATACGCTGACCAGTAATACCGAAGAAAATTATACCGCACGGGTGGCGATCGATCCGGACAGCAGTGATATTGACTGGATTAAAGTGCTGTATTCCATCTGTATTTTCATGTTTCTGGTATTTATTCTGGCGAGCGGAAGCATTATGTTTATGAAAGTATACAATGATGCGTTTGAGGAAAAGGAGCGGTATCTGATATTGAAAAAAATGGGATTTGAAAGTAAGATACTGCATAAATCTGTTGCACGGGAAGTGGGTATGGCTTATGGAATACCATTTATTGTTATGAGTATCTCGTCTTATTTTTCTGTACATGCGCTGGAACAAATGATGTATACAAGTCTGATGTCAATTCAGATTGGAAGCGTATTGATTGTATTGATTATCTTTGTCCTCTGCTATTGTCTGTCAGTTTCCATGTATTGGAGAAATATAGAAATATAACGATGAAAATCCCGTACAGCAGCCATGAGGAGCATAGGTTTAAAAGGATGACTCTTAATATTTTTTGAAGATATGGACAATGTTCTTGAGTATCCCGAGAGACCCTGTTATACTTTAGAACGTATCCTGGTTCGGAGATAAGAGAGGAGGAAGTGCATGAAGAGCAAAAGGAAGGTCGTGTGGAATGGTATTTTCCTGCTTTTGGTTTTCGGGCTTACCATATATGGTGTTTTTCATGGGGAAGACTTAAGCGCAATGATGGCTGCTATTAAAAATGCGGATATTCGATGGTTGATTCCGGGAATTGGTCTTGTAGTGATTTTTATCTGGGGGGAATCTGTAATCATCTGGTATATGATGCGTTCCTTTCAGATTCATCTGAAAGGAAGAATATGCTTTTTGTTTTCCTCCGTTGGGTTTTTCTTCAGCTGTATTACGCCTTCGGCAAGCGGTGGGCAGCCGATGCAGATCTATTATATGAAGAAAGAAAAAATCCCCATTCCGGTCGCTACGGTAATTTTAATGGTTGTTACAATTACATACAAATTGGTGCTTGTGATTATCGGACTCGGGATTTTAATTTTTTGCAGAGGCTTTCTGCATCGGTATCTGGAAGAGATTCTTCCCATATATTATCTGGGACTTATGTTGAATGTTTTCTGTGTGGGTTTTATGACGGTATTGGTGTTTCACCCGGTTTTGGCAGAAAAAATTCTGGTGAAGGGGATGGAGTGGCTGGAAAGACTGCACCTCATGAAACAAAAAGAATCACGCAGAAAAAAACTTCTGGAATCCATGGAGGTTTACAGGGAGACAGCAGCGTATCTGAAAGATCATAAAAAAGTAATTTTTCATGTGATTTTGATTACGTTTGCACAACGCATGGCGTTGTTTACTGTGACATGGATGGTTTATCTGGCATTCGGTATGTCAGGTACATCCATGTGGGATGTGGTGCTCTTACAGGCAGTAATTTCTGTTTCCGTGGACATGCTTCCGCTTCCGGGAGGAATGGGCATCAGTGAAAGTCTGTTTTTGAAAATTTTTGCTCCGGTTTTCGGTTCGGTGCTTTTGCCGGCGATGGTTCTTTCGAGGGGACTTGGATATTATAGCCAACTTCTGATCAGTGCCCTGTTTACGGTTGTGGCACAGCTTTACTATACACTGCGTCGATGATGTGCTTGCAGTGCAAATTTTCTGTGGCAGGAAATTTGTATCTCTTTTTTGCGTTTCTGGCAGATGCATGATACAATACAAGTATACAGGCAATTGCGGAATTTTTTGAGAGCCTGATAAGAGAGGCAGTTGTCATTTTGGAAATTCAGGAAAGAAGGATAGAAGATGGATATGATGATAAGACCGCGCCGTCTGCGCGGAGGAGAAAGCATCCGCAGGATGGTTCGTGAGACGAGAATGGATAAATCCTCTCTGATTTATCCGATGTTTGTAAAAGAAGGAATTGGTATCGAAGAAGAAATCCCATCCATGGAAGGACAGTACCGTTACAGTATTGACCGTATGCCCTATGAGTTGGAACGTCTTGTCAAAGTGGGTGTCAGTAATGTGATGCTGTTTGGCATTCCAGATGTGAAGGATGAAGTTGGAAGTCAGGCATATGCGGAAGATGGAATTGTGCAGCGTGCGCTGCAGGAAGCGAAAAAGCAGTTTCCGGATTTGTACTATATTACCGATGTCTGTATGTGTGAATATACTTCCCATGGTCACTGCGGTGTGCTTTGTGGTCATGAGGTGGAAAATGATCAAACATTGGAACTTTTGAGCCGAACAGCATTGTCTCATGTGCAGGCAGGAGCTGATATGGTGGCACCTTCCGATATGATGGATGGAAGGGTGCGGGCAATCCGCGAAAAATTGGATCAGCATGGTCATAAAGAAATCCCGATTATGTCCTATGCGGTAAAATACGCATCTGCTTTTTACGGACCTTTCCGGGATGCAGCGGGTTCCGCTCCGTCTTTTGGGGACCGTAAGAGTTATCAGATGGATTTTCACAACAGCCGTGAGGGAGTAAAGGAAGCATTGCTGGATGTGGAAGAAGGAGCCGATATCATTATGGTGAAACCGGCAATGTCTTATCTGGATATGGTAACAAAAGTGCATGATGCGGTTCATGTACCAGTGGCAGCGTACAGTGTCAGCGGTGAATACGCTATGGTAAAAGCAGCTGCCAGAAATGGTTGGGTTGACGAAGAACGAATTATGTGTGAAATGGCAGCGGGCGCATATCGTGCCGGCGCCCAGATTTATCTGACCTATTATGCAAAAGAGCTTGCAAAATGTATGGAGGAGGGAAAAATCGGATGAAAACGAAGTCGGAACTTTTATTTGAGGAAGCAGTACAATATATTCCGGGCGGTGTAAACTCTCCGGTTCGTGCATATGGCTCTGTAGGGATGACGCCCCGGTTTATGAAGCGTGCCGACGGCCCATATATCTTTGATGTGGATGGAAATAAATATATTGATTACATCTGCTCCTGGGGGCCCATGATTCTGGGGCACAACAATCAGGAAGTGTTGAGACAGGTGGTGAATGCCTGTGAGAACGGCATGAGTTTTGGAGCAGCTACCGAAATAGAAGTCCAGATTGCAAAATTTATCTGTAACAGTATCCCTCATGTAGAGATGATTCGCATGGTCAATTCCGGGACAGAAGCAGTTATGAGTGCAATCCGTGCTGCACGGGGATTCACGGGACGGGATAAAATTATCAAATTTGCAGGCTGTTACCATGGACACAGTGATGCCATGTTGGTAAGTGCAGGTTCCGGAGTGATGACCGCCGGGGTTCCGGATAGCCTGGGTGTAACAAGAGGCGCTACTGCGGATACTCTGACTGCCGTGTATAATGATCTGGAAAGCGTGGAATATCTGCTTCAGGCTAATAAAGACCAGGTAGCTGCTATTATTGTGGAACCTGTTGCAGCCAATATGGGTGTGGTGCTTCCGAAACCAGGATTTCTGGAGGGACTGCGGCAGCTCTGCGACGAAAGTGGCGCATTGTTGATCTTTGATGAAGTAATCACCGGATTCCGCCTTGCCTTCGGAGGCGCTGCGGAATATTTTGGCGTACGCCCGGATATGGTGACATACGGAAAAATTATCGGGGGCGGAATGCCGGTAGGTGCTTACGGGGGAAGAAAAGATGTGATGAGTGTTGTATCTCCTGCTGGAAAGGTTTATCAGGCGGGAACCTTAAGCGGTAATCCGATTGCCATGGCAGCCGGTATGACCCAGCTCCAAATCCTCCATGACAATCAGGAAAAATACAAAGAATTGGAGCGGTTGGGCGAAAAACTTTATGGGGGCATGGAAAAACTGATCGGGCAGTATCATCTGCCTTATTCTATGAATTATGTCGGATCTTTGGGAAGCTTGTTCTTTACAAAAGAACCCGTCACAGACTATACCAGTGCAAAGACCGCAGATACGAAAGTATTTGCACAATATTTTGCTTATATGCTGGGTCATGGAATTCACCTTGCTTCCTCGCAGTTTGAGGCGATGTTTCTTTCTTGTATGCATGATGACACCATTATAGAACGGACATTGGAAGTCTTTGAAAGCTATTTGAAAGCACGGTAATACAAAAAATGCATGTCTGATTTAAACATAGGGAAGGCATCAGATGAAATGATGAATTACATCTGATGCCTTCCCTATGTTTAAAATATTAGAGTTCTTCTTGCAGCAGACGGAGACACTGTTCATAATAACCGTCTAACTCAAAAGTCAATACATCACCGATTCGTATGAGGATCGTTCCGTTTTCTTCGCCTGCGGAATCTACCTCCCGAATGGTCAGGGTTTTTTGATCAAAGGATTTGAGAAAACCACTGAAGGAATAGCCATCCGTCTGGGTAATTGTAAAAATCAGATGGTGCGTTTGACCAAACTCCAAAAAGCCTTTCAATAAATCGGTCTTTGCCCCCAGTTTGAAAATGGGATGCTGAGAGTGTTTCAGGCGGTATAATTTTGCCATCTTTTTCTCATAATAAGTATTCCTGTCAATTCGGTAAATTTCGCTGACTTCTTTTAACACAAAACCATCGTAAAGTGCATCCGATGATATACAGGCAAGCAAAATCAAATCATGGTCCAAACCGACAACCCATCCGGTGTAAGAATCATCGGAAGTATTGTCATCTTCATCATAACAATAGATGGAGATCAGTTCTTCATTTTTCTGACATTCCTGCAATGCACAGAAAAGTGTATCCTGTTGTTCTTTCATAGTTGCCTCCTTTGAATTTTTGTATTGCATATATAGTACAATAGTTGAGACGGAAAAGCAATGGTCTTGTCAAAATTTACTGATTGCATTTCAGGAAGCGGTGGTGTCATTACTGTTGCCGGAGGAGGGAGAGATTTTTCTGACCCGAACCTGTTCTATTCGGCGGTCATTCATCTTAAGAACTGTGACCTCCAGGCCGTCGCTGATAAAACTGTCATTTTCTTTGGGAAGACATTCCATGTACTCCATAACCCAGCCGCTGACGGTTATAACTTCAAATTCTTTCTCAATCCCCAGTTTTTCAAATAATTTATCTACATTGGTGCTGCCCATGACCAGGTATTCATCCTGAGAGACAGGCTGGATCTCCTGAATAACTTCGTCGTGTTCATCCCAGATTTCTCCAACCAGTTCTTCTACGATATCCTCCATCGTTACAAGACCTTCGGTTCCCCCGAATTCGTCCAGGATAATTGCAATGTGAGATTTTCCCGCCTGAAGATTTTTAAGCAGTGTTCCGATCTTCATATTCGGTGTGATAAAGAGCACCGGCCGGATGATGGAGTTCAGCGCCTGCTTTGTATTGAAGATGTAATTGTGAAAATCCTTTTGATTGACGACTCCGATAATGTGGTCAATATCTTCATCATATACGGGAAGCCGGGAATAGCCGGTTTCCAGAAAGAGATCGGCAATTTCTTGTTTTGCGGCATCTGAAGGGATCGCAACAATATCTACACGCGGTGTATAGATATCCACAGTTTCCAGATCCATAAATTCAATTGCTCTGCGGATCAGATTACTTTCCTGCTCGTCAATGCCGCCTTCCTGCTGTGCCTCTTCTACGATTGTCAAAAGTTCTTCGTCCGTGATACCGCGGTCTTCGGAAGACTTAATAATCTTGGAGAGCAGCTTTTTCCACTGCGCAAACAGGAAGTTAAAAGGCGTAAGCAGAAAAATCAGAATCCGAAGCAGAGGAGCTGAAAACATGGCTACAGCTTCCGGAGATTCTTTGGCAATACTTTTTGGGGATACTTCACCGAAAATCAGCACAACAACCGTTGTGACCAATGTGGCTACACTGGCTCCCTGGTCACCGCCCATCCATCTGACAAAGAGTACAGTTGTCAGTGAGGTCATGGCAATATTCACAATGTTATTGCCGATCAGGATGGTGGAGAGCAGATTGTTATAGTTTGCAGATAGTTTTAAGACCAGGGCGGCCCTGGAATTCCCTTTTTCTGCCATATTTTTAATGCGGATATGATTCAGTGCGGAGAATGCGGTCTCCGTAGCTGAAAAGTAGGCAGACATTGCGATACATATTGCAATGATGATTAGTGATATGGTGTTGCTGTTCATAAAATCCTCTCTTTCTTGCTGAAAACAGGTAATTTAAAGTACAAAAAGACATAACCTGCTCATCCTTAAGCTGACAGGCTATGCCTTTTTTATTCATATGGAATTGTTGGTGTATAATTTGCATTTTCCGAAGGCACGCTGTCCGTGTCGTCCATTTCTAAAAATCCTTTCCTGAGGTGTGTCTGAAAACAGGATTTCAGACATACTCTAAAATATATGATGTTGGGGTCAAAAGGTATTTTGCCCCCTATGATACACGGATTGCTCCGCA
>UQAW01000031.1 GCA_900539175.1 uncultured Lachnospiraceae bacterium | reverse complement strand
ATAGCAAATTTTTTCAGCACTGTAAAGTATTGTTACTAACCGGATGAAGTACTAGAATTTTTGCATGAACGGTAGCATTCCTCTGCTCTGCACTGTCTCCTTTTTCAAGAATAAACATACCTGCACCTTCACCAATATTAATTCCACTACTCTTTACATAAGGCGCACACAACTTAGATGAAATTGCACCTAGGCTATTGAACCCCCCCAGACACATTTTATTTAACTCATCTGTACCACCGGCAATAGCCATATCGATTACCCCTGATTTAATTAAATCATACGCTAATCCCACAGCACTTCCGCCAGATGCACACGCATTACTTACAATGATTCTTGGTCCATTAATTCCAAGTTTCTTGCACAGGAAATCAGGAATTGCACTTGAATAGTAATTCTCATATGTTTTATCAGGAACGTCTTTCAATTCTATTCCATCATGAAATGCCTTTTGAATTTCAAATGTACTATTAAAACCGGCAAATAGACTTCCAATGACTATGGCAACGTTTTTTCCTTCAAAATATCCATCTGGAATATTGGCCTGTTCTAGTGCTTCAGCAGCAGCACAGTAAGCCAAAACCGTTGTCTTATCATATGCTTCTGGACACTTTTCTTCTAATTTACTGTAATCGATTTCTCCAACAAGATGACTTTTTAAAGAAGATATATCAATTCTTTTAGATACTTTAATCCCAGATTTACCTGACAAACAACTTTCAACAAATTCATCATAACTTAAGCCATTTGAAACAATTGCTCCAACTCCTGTGATTACAATATCCTGTGATGTCACCTAGTTGTCCTCCTTTCCAACTGTCCAACTCTTAGGAAGAATATAGGGTGCAGACACGGTATTTACAGCTTCACCATTTACTGAATATTCAAATCCTGATTGTGCATATTTCTTATCAATGAACAATACTACAATATATTTTCCTAACGTTTTTGAATACTGGCAGTCAATTACCTGACCAATGACTTCTCCACCTGTATGTACCGCCTGTCCAACCTTAACACTTGTATTGCATAATGCACAGATTGTATTTTTCTTTATCACAGATGCTACTTTCTCATATAAAGCATTTTTCCCTAAATAGTCTGAGTCTTTCTTAAAATCTATAAACCATTGATAATCCAGTTCAAAAACATTGCTACTGAATTTTGTATAGGATAACTCAAAATCAGGCTGTTTTACTTCTACCATACATTGTTTGATTGCATCAAGACCGACAAAACAGTCGACTTTCTCTTCTGCAAGCTTTTTCAGGAAATTTTCAACCTGCTGCTTATTACCAAGTACCTTATATCCAAATTCTCCGGTGTAGCCAGTACGGGCAATAAGAAGTTCATCTCCGTTGCAGTCAAAATATTCATGATTCTGATAGGATATATACTCTAAATCTACATCAAACACATCTAATAGTATCTGCCTGCTGTTTGGTCCCTCAATAAGAACACAGTTTAGATCAATCTCTGTAAGTTCACATTCTGCCTCTTTCAAAACCTCTTTTACTTTCTCATAATCCCAACTATAGATTTCCATTATGAAATGATCTTCATTTTTATAAATGGATACACAACTATTAATCTGACCTTCTTCTGTCAAAATGTACGCACACATGTTTTGTCCATCATTCATGAATACAACATTTTTCGTCACAAGACTATCAAGTGTTTCACTAAAATCCTCCGATATCTTTAAATATTTAAAAAAGGATAACGCAGTATATCCTACATTTTCTCGAATGCAGGAATATCCATTATTATTTGTCTGAGCAATCACTTCTACATCATTCATCAAACTAACCTTATAAGCATCTTCGCCAAAAATATCTTTCACTATTGATAACATTTTTTATCCTCCCTTGACTGACTATAGTTCATTCTCTATTGCACACCAATGAGCCCTATAAGATTTCACTACTCTCCTGCAAATATAGCTGAATTATTCCAGCTCCAACCACATCATTCTCTACACTAGCTTTCACGTCAAATATGTAAATAGACCGACTTATTCCCTTTAGTTGTGCTTTCAATACAAGTTTATTTCCAGGAATAACCGGTTTAATGCATTTAAAATTCTTAACTGTCATGAGCATTCCGATTTTATCTTCCATTTTCTCATTTTCCAGACTAGCCTTTGCTATATAAATACCACTCAATTGTGCTAACGCCTCAATAATAAGTACTCCCGGCAGTATTGCAACTTCTGGAAAATGCCCCATAAACCAGATATCAGACATAGACACATTTTTAAATCCTTCGATTGTCTGTCCTGTTATATTGGTAACACCATCTACAAGAAGAAATGGCCATCTATGCATTAAATAGTTTCTCACTTCATTTCCATTTATCAACAAGTCAAACACCTCTCACTTCTTTTGCACTCATTATATAATCAACAATTTTATTAATAGAACCAAATGTATCAAAATTACCATCGGAGATGCTTACATCAAACTCCATTTCAACCGCAACCGAAATTTCAAGAGTATCAATGGAATCAAACTCAAACCCTCTACCTACTAACGGCTGATCATTGCTGATAAATTCCACTGGTATCTCCAACATTAAACTATCCAGAATTATTTTTCTGATTCGCATACATAATTCTTCCCGTTCTACTAACTTCGTCATATCCATTTTTAAACATCCTTTCTTGTTTCATTTATTATTTGTGTTAATAGACCATGCCTCCATCTATTGTAAACACCTTACCAGTAATATACTCAACATCATCGCTGCATAAAAACTGCACAAATTTTGCAACTTCCAAAGCCGTTCCATAGCGCTTCACAGAAACATTTTCAAGCATTTTCTGAACAAGTTTCTGATTGACTGCCTTTGTCATATCACTTTCAATAAAACCTGGTGCAACACAATTGACAACTACCTTATCCGCTACCAGTTCCTTGGCTACTGCTTTTGTTAATGCTATTACTCCACCTTTTGCCGCACTATAGTTTGCCTGACCTTCTAAACCTATGAGACCACTTACAGAAGCAATATTCACAATCCTTCCTGGTATTTTAAAGTAGTGCATTATTTTCGAAGCTTCTCTGCAACAAAGAAAAACCGATGTCAAATCGCTGTTAATTACTTTGTTCCAATTATCAAGATTCATAGACATTAAAAAGTTATCTGCTGTAACTCCAGCATTATTTACCAAAACATCAATTCTCCTATAAATCGTTTTGATGTACTTAAATAACTTTACAACATCCTCTTCCTTAGAAACATCTGCCTGAAAGCTTTCAGCTTCTCCTCCTGCTTCTCTAATTTCATTCACAACCTCTTCAGCCAGTTTTTCACTTGACTTGTAATTTACAATTACTCTGTAATCACTGGCCAGAACTTTTGCAATGGCGGCACCAATACCTCTTGATGCACCTGTCACTAATGCTACCTTTTCCATGAATACCTCCCTGTACACCTTATCAGTAAATTTTTATATTTTTTATTGATGCAAAACTGGAAATGCTTATAACCTTACCCTTAACAATCTTACTCAAAATCTTGCACTGATTTTTGCTTGGGTCCAGTACCAGATAATTATCACATTCTGACTTTTTCAGACTCTCATACCAGAATACAGGTTTTATCATCTGAATTTTGGTTTCTTCTTTTATTGCGCTTCCATCACATTCTAATTCACATCGATTATTGAGCAATATCGGAAAATCAGCATTTTTAAAATTCATTTTCTGAATGAATGGCAAAAGCTTTTCATTGTATTCATCCATAAAATGAGTATGATATGGTCTTGCTATAGCCAAGTCTTTTATTATAAATCTGTGCACTGCTGAGAGTTCTCCCAACTTTTCTCTACCCTCTTCGGTTACTGCAACAACAATATTAGTTTCACCGTTATGTAAACCTATATCTATATATTCACCCAACTGATTCTCCTGAATCAGTTCATTCATGGCATCGTATGTAATTCCAAAACAGTTTACAAACTTGGCCCTATTCTGTATACTAACATCATTGATAATGTCTGTCCTTTCCTTTAAAAATCCTAACATATCCTCAACTAAAGCCACACCAGATACGGAGTATGAACACAATTGCCCCACACTATGACCTGCTATAAAATTGGGCATTTCATTAAAACTCTCCATAATTAACTTAGAATAAATATTATGAAATAGAAAAAGCATAAACTGATTTACTTTCGGATCTGTTATTTTCTTGATATCATTTGAATTTATAATGTCCATCAGTCTAATTTTTAATATCTCTTCTGACTTTTGTATAAATTCCTTTGCAAATTCATTATTGTCTACTACGTCCCTTAGCATAGCCGTTTTTTCAGAACCTTGCCCTGAAAGTATTAACGAATACTCCATTTTACTATTTTTCCTTTCTTTTTCTAAGCTATCACGCATGACATATCATCAATCACCTGTATATTCCGAATTTCTTCATACTGTGTACAGATACAGATTATATAGTTATTATAATCAATATGTGCAATATAATGTTCTTTAGAGCCTACTATTATTTTGTTCCTATCTAAATCAACAGAAAAGTTCTTATCTGTATAAAAACCCTTCTTCCTTAATTTGAAATAGCTTTCCATTGCAGTCCACGTCTTATAAAATGAACATAAGCTTTCATCGATTTCTCCTTCAATAACAAAACTTCTGTACTTCGAAAAAAAATATCTGATAGTCTCTTTTGAACGTTCCGCTTTTTTCTCAATATCAACACCAACTTCGCCTTTATCACTTACTGCAATTACAGTGTATAATCCACTATGCGCTTTTGACAAATAATTCCCTTTATGTATTCGATTACTTATTGCATTTATTGCTTTATTTGTTCTTTTGTCATTTATAAGTATATAGATTACCATAATTCACGTATAATCCAGTTATCCTCTTTTGAAGAAAGTGGATTATTCCCTTTTCTCCCAATCTAGTTGAATAATCTTGAATACCTTTCTCTTTTGAACTTCCTTTTCAGGCTGTTCGTAGTGCCATCCTCCGTATACTTCACAAAATAAATACATCTAAAACCTTTGCCCCTTGTTTCATCTGTGTTCTTCATACGTTTTTCAGACTACTCTGCTTAACGAAATGGAGAATCACATTGCCCCTTCTTTTAAAAAGAGATCTCGCTCAAAACAGCGTGGCAAATTTTTCTTCGGTTCCAAAATACAACATTAAATTTCAGAAAGCGCTTCGCTTATGTCAAGAGTCTAGTGTGCTGTCTCGTTCACTTTCAGCAAAATGACGCAGAATGGATTTTCAGCCTGCAAGGCGGAGGAATGAGGCGTAGCGGTGGCTACGTCGATTGACGACAAGGTAGCAGATGGAAATTTAGTCAAGTCATTTGGTGAAATGTGAATGAGACAGTACACTAGGTCATTCTACTCCAAATCCAGTATTAGCATAAAAATAAGGAAATACCTTGAACAGTGGCTCTGTAAATATGATCCTGCGTGATTCCGAAGAATGGAACAGCACTTATAAAATCAGAAGCATTGCAGAACGTACCATTAACCACTTCAAGACCAACATGTAAATTGCCTAGAGAAAAACCGCAAATCACACTACTACAAAAACAGTTTTTTCCTTGCAGGCATCACCAGACAGCTGACGGTAATTGTTGCTTATGCCGTGAATTATCCACAATGCACCCAAAGCTTGAAACCCCTAATTGCCTAAAAAAATATTCACTTTCCATAATTCTTATTTGGGCTTATAAAGGTACACCCAAAATCTAATGATTTATGTCAATTCAGAAATATTTCTTAGGCTCCATTCCCCTCCAGGTACATAGAGAAGTTAAAATTATACCTCATGTATATTTTATATATTACCCTAAAATTTTCCTTTGTGTGCGTTTGTCCTTCAATGGTAATAAAATGTCCTCAAAAAAATACTTTTTTCGACACTTTACTCGAATCATTCCAACTTCAGAATATTAATATCCCCTTATCACACTCTTTCAGCATATAATATGCTATTCCTAGATAATCACTCATCAATCCCGGATTATATTTTTCCTACAACAATAATTCAACCTCATCCTTTTGCAACCTTTCCACAACATACCTCCCAAACCGTTCCTTCATCCGCAAGTTTTTCTGTTCCTTAAGTTTCTGCCCCGCCTTTTAGCCGCTTTTAGATACTTTTCTTGTCCATTTATTTGCACACGACCGCTTTTCCTACTTTTCTGTATAAGTAAAAATCTGCTCATCTAAGTTTTGGTATATATCCCAATATTTTAATTCTCAATCGCTTTCCCTTTTGAATTATACAAATACCTCTCGGAAAATTTAAAATAGAAGTAAGGAATGTCATGTTCCGAAAGATCTCCGACTTCACTTTCCACCATCTCTTTTTTCTTTAGACTGTTCATATCCTTTCCATACCACTTTATCATAAGTTTGGTCTAATCCATGTGCTCCATTAACCAAGTATATGCATACCGAAAGCCGTCCTCCATCCAATCTTTATAATGTAACGAATTAATCTGCTTCCCACTTCCCCGAGGAACATTAGCATCCGTTTTTACCTCAGGGTATACATACTGTATCTGATATCCGAAATTTCTTGATTTACAACCTTCAGAACTTTAAATGACCCTTTTGTATTGCCTTTGCCACTGCTGCCGCTGGTATTGGCATTTCCACCATACTTCTACCATTTGAGCCCCGACAACACACCAGAGTAGAATACTGATGTATGTAAAAATAATTTCATTTTTTCCATGATCGTGCTGCATTTGATATCATCTGACATGCTAAGCATATTTTCCATATCCACGATAACCGGATATTCTCCGCAAGCGATCATATTTTCCCCGTGGATATCATTACTCTCTAAAAGATAAAAAATAAATATATAAATACCCATTCTCCGGTAAAATCGATATACTTCCTCTTTCGTATTACAATTCCGATTTTCAACACAGTAATCCCCATAACTTTTTCTTAATACACGAAGGATCCTATACATATTGAGCGGCAAATTCTCGCCACCACCAACAGCACTTTATTGTAGCCCTGAAATTGAAAATAGTGGCAGAATCGCATCTTTAAACCACGTTTCAGTCGCTGTTACAGCATTTTATCGCAACAATGTCACGGACTAATTATCGGCAGCCGCCCGCAAGCTCCAGCTTGTGCCGGATGTAGTACGGTACCCCCTGATCGAGTTCAGGGAATCATAACTGTGATTCATCAACATCTTCAGGTCACGCAGGATGTTATACTTCAAACACTGCGCTTCATCAATCGCAAGCTCACGATACCCATCGTTGTTATCACCTATGGCTGTCAGTACGGAATAGTTTTCGAACTCGCCACCCTAACATCTTTTCAGATAAATGCCATCCACGAAGATATCAGGATATTTCTCCGTAAGCTTACGATCTCTCTATTCTTCAATGAATTTCATATCCTAAGAAATTTACGAAACTAATTATACGTTATTTATCAAAGGGAGGTCCTATGTCAAGAAAAAGTGCAAATTAAATGTGAAAATTGGTTACATTTAATTTGCACTTTTTCTTGACATAGGACCAGTGATAAAACTCCCTCAAAAATATACTTTTTTCGATACTCTAAATCATTCTAACCTCAAAATATCAATCCCCATTCTGTCATATTTAATTAGCATGTAATATGCTATTCCGAGATAACCACTCATCAATCCCGGATTATGTTTCTCCTGCTGCAATAATTCGAATTTATCACTTTTCAGCTTCTGGCAAATATAACTTTCATATTGTTTCCCCCATGCCCCATCCTGGTCTTTACTAAATTTTGCATAATCCGAAAATATCAAAAGATTGCCACAACTCCCATGGCACAAACACATACCGTCACGCAATGCCCTCTCCTTAAGTTTCTGTCCCGCCTTCTGAATATCTGTTTCAACAATTACTCTAAGATCCTCTCCTAGCCAATCATAAATCATAAGCCGTGACACCAAAATCCCACCTGCTCCATGGCACCACGCCACCGTATCCATTTCATCACGTTCCCTCTTATCTTTAATCCGAAAGTCCAGCCAATTCCCCAGTTCTTCTCTATAATAATTATCTTCATACACCAATGCTTTCTTCAGCAGGGCATAATACCTTTCCTCTTTCGTTATATGATAAAGCTTTGCAAGCGCTGTCATAATTCCTGCATTTCCATGCGCCATACCAAGCAATGGCTGTTCCTCTATTTGTGTACTCCATCCCACACCATCTCCGATAACTCTGGCCCTCTGCCACAACCTGTCCCCTGCCTTTTCAGCCGCTTTCAGATACTTTTCCTCTCCCTTTACCTCATACAACATTACCATTCCCCATACAGCCCCTGCCAGACCCTCCAGTAGATCACATCCTTCCTCATTGTCTATCGCTTCGATTACAAACTCTGCATGGCGAACCGCATATTCCAGGTAACGTATATCCTTTGTAATCCGATAGATGCACAAATATCCATATACAATCGACGTTTCTCCATTATATATCCCGGTTCGCATACGACCGCTTTTCCTACCTTCCATTTCTCCTGTATAAGTAAAAAGCTGTTCATCTAAGTTTCGGCACACATCCCGGTATTTTTCCAGTTTTGCACAGTGATATATCATATGATAAAACAATGCTATCCCCATAACACCGCCATACAGATACATTGATGCCGGCTCAATCTGCCATCCACTGTTCCCAAAAGATGCCACATTCACCAGATACCATCCGATATCCTTCCCGCACTTGACAGCCTTCTCCAAAGCAAAATCTGCAATCTTTATGGCGATACGGAGGTATCCGTCTTTCTCTGTGTTTTTACTTTCCTGAACATATTCCGGGCTTATCATACTTCGATTCATCATCGTATCCCCTGTCTGCTCCTGCATGGTCAATGTAATATCTATCAAGTCAATCTGGTGCATCAAATCCTCTTTATTCAGCTTCTTTAATTTTCTTAGCAGAATTTCATAAGCGGAACAGGAAAAATACTTTTCAATCGCCTTCCCCTTTGAATCATACAAATGTCTCCCGGAAGAATGAAAATAAAAGTAAGGAATATCATGTTCTGAAAGATCTCTGACCTCGCTTTCCACCATCTCTCTTTCCATTGGACTGTTCATATCCCTTCCATACCACATGGTATACAAAAATGTCTGCCTTTCTGCACCATCCCTCATCAACGCCGGATGGTACGAACTGTTCAAACACATCGCATAGCGCTGTGTATCAGCAGTCAGATATCTGCTTTCTACCTGATCCAATCCCTGAATCAGCAGTTGTGCCTGGTCTGTATGCTCCATCGCCCAAACATAGGCGCACCGGAATCCATCCTCCACCCAGTATTTATAATGTGACGGATTCATCTGCTTTCCATCTCGCCGCGGAACATTATCATCTGGTTTTATCTCGGGATATACATACTGTATTCTGATATCTGAAGTTCCACCATTTGCAATGCCTGGGATTTTAAATGACATTTTGGAATTCCCTTTACCGCCGATGCCGCTGATGTTGGCATTTCCACCCTGCTTCTGCCATTTGAAGCCCGGCAGCACACCGGAGTACAATACTGATGTATGTAAAAATAATTTCATTTTTTCCATGACCGTGCTACATTTGATATTATCCGGCATGCCAAGTATATTTTCCATATCCACGATAACTGGATATTCCCCGCAGGCAATAATATTTTCCCCATGGATATCATTGGTCCCTAAAAGGTAAAAAATAAATATATAAATACCCATTCTCTGGTAAAATCGGCGTACCTCCTCTTCTGTATTACAATCCCGATTTTTGACACAGGCAACCCACCCATAATCATCTCCTGCTACACGGGGGATTGTATACATAGAAAGTCCGCATTCCTTTCCGATTCTCCCCGCAATCTCATCAAATAACTGTTCATTTCTTACCTCGTGGGGCTTGTATATCACTCGAACTCCATTATCCAGACAGAATTTTAATACACCCTTTCCGCCTCTGTGGGAATCCGATAGATTGCCCTCTATCCCTGTAACCTGCCGGAATACCTTCCCTGCACACAATTTTTCCTCAATTTCTTTTTTGTTCTCCTGAAGCCTGTTTAATGCATCAGAATATAGTTCAGCGGATGAGTGGATCACCTCCCTTACACTCCTTTTCAGAAGCGGATACTTTTCTTCCATCCGGTTCTGCCATGCAGGACTGATAATCTCTTCGCAGAAAAACAGATATTGTTCCCTTGCCCCAGTTCCCTGAAGTTTGCCCATGCTTTTATAGGACTGTATCTCGTATATGAGAATTCTGATGCAAATCTTTTCAAGTTTCGCCAACAGAACCCTAAGATAGTCTTCATAAATCTGCTGCGTACAAAGACTGCAGTCACTGATCTTACTTAACAGTTCGGATAACCCTGCTGTAAGATATTGCTTATAAAACGGAATAAAGTTTTCCTTTTCTTGCCTGACCATAAAGTTGCTCACAATCTCCTCAACGCGATATTCTTTACACACATCCGAAATTTCCTTCCGGAATTTATGCAGTTTATATTCTTGATTCGTCAGATAGGCATAAACTTCCGGAATGCTGCTATACAACCGTTCAAAAAAAGAGCTTCCAAGGCTCTCATTCCAAAATCTTAATTTTCTCTGATCAATAAGTTTTTCATTTGATTTTATCTCTTCGTGCAGCTGATAACTGCGTTCGTATAAATAAGTACTTTTTTTATTCTCCATAAATGCCTCCTATTTCGCAAAGAAGGGTAAAGGCATTGAAAAGCCTTTACCCCTCTTCATTAACAACAAAGAATCGTACAAAATTCTGTACATAATTTTGTCCAGGTAGAATATGGTACGCCATCTTCTGCCTCGGAAAATTTTTTCATCTCTTCAAATTCCTGGTGCAGATTTCCTGTCAATTCCAGATTTTCTTCTTTCCCTTGCATCTTTTATTCTCCTTTTCCATCTATTATAATTCATTCTCAAAGAATGTAATTACCGCCGTAAAGGTATCTTTTGTATGATTCCAACTAACATCTCCTTCATATTTTTGAACAATGGACTCTACCGATTTCATTCCAAATCCATGCTTTTCCTTATCTTTCTTTTCAGTCAAATATCTCCCATCTTTTTTGAAAACTTCCTTTTCTATACTGTTAACGATTTTGATAATAGAAATCTGATTTTTTCTCTTAACAGCAATTCGAATCCATCTTTCCTTTGTTTTCACCCTTTCACATGCTTCTATAGCATTATCTAATAAATTAAATAGAAGAATACCGATATCATTTTCATCGATATCGAAAACCATCTCTTTCTCTATGTCAAGCTGATATAAAATATCTTTCTGACTCGCCTCAAATCCCTTTAAATTAATTACAAGATCCAAAACCTTACAATTACTATATGCACACTTACTTATCTGCTCCATAGGCGCTGCAATACGCCCCAAATAACTTCTGGCTTTCTCATACTCCCCATATTCCAAATAATTTTGAAGCAAAATCATATGATTTTTAAAGTCGTGATAAATATAACGATTATTTTCATATAGTCTTTGAAAATTACTATAATTTTGCTCTAATAACTCATTTTTCATCTGCATGATCTGAGATTGTGCCTCTAAATGTGTACTTTTCAATTTGACTGCCATAAACGCTGTTAATATTACCAGGCATGTGATAATAAAAAAACTATCCCACAAATTATTTTTACTTCCATGGTCAATCAATGTGGTCAAAAGCCACCAGCCCCAGATAATGCCAATGATTCCTACTTCCCACAACACTCCTTTATAGTTTTCCATATCAAATCTCATTCTTTTCATATATCTCAGCAATGAGAAACTGCTGCAAAACAAAAAACTCCTGGCAAGAAAATATATGAGAATTCTTCCCCCTCCAACCTGACAATAGATGATATCCCAGAAATCTTCATCAAGAAAGCTGATTGTCAAAAAGGAAAAAGCAAAATCCAACAACATCACTACTACGTTGTAATCTAATATGAGTGCGAAACTTAAGATTCCCTTTTTTCTTCCCTTTAAATACAGGCATCCCCAAATTAACAGCACTTGAATTGCAAAAACCAGATACGAAAATAATATTATTTCTCTATTAATAATTACAAAATACGTAATTACAACCACACATAGTAGTGTATAAATCCAATGCTCCTTTATAAACTCTTTCTTATAAATCAATGCATCACAAACCCCAAAACATACAGCAACCTCCAAAAATGTCAAGATTATCTGAAAAATCCCCCATATTGTCATACGTTTTCACCCCAATATCTACTGACCCGTTTCTTCACTTTCTGGATATTATTTCTGCTCATTTCCAGGATATCGCCATTGTCCATGTAAACTTCATTCCGCTGAATCTTACAAATATGCTCAATATTTACGATACATCCTCTCTCAATCGGAAGAAACATGGCAGCATCCAGGAAACCCATTATATTCTCCAGTGTGGTTCTGTCTGTATGCACACCGTCATTCATAACAATCATGCAGTTTTTCCCGTCTTTTTTAATATGAATGATGTTCTGGTACTTCAGCTTTTCCATACGGTGTTGATTTACAATAAAATAATATTGTTTTTCCTCACGGAGGCAGCGCCTGATTACATCCTCCATCACCTCCGGAAGCCTGCTGTTCATGGTTTCCTTTAACAGATATTGATAAGCTCGAACCTTCCTGTCATATCCACGAATTGCAAATTGCGGATGAGAGGTCAGGAAGATGATGTAACCATTTTCCTGCATTTTTCTAATATTTTTTGCCAGTTCAATTCCATTCATACCCGGCATCTCAACATCCAGTAAAAATATATCAAACTGCATATTCTCTTCTAAGTCATAAATTAGCAATTCTGCTCTTGCATATGTATGTATCTCCAGTTCTCGGTCATCCAAAAACTTTATAGTAATGCTCTCTACGATTTTCCGGATACTTGCCAATATTTCTATACTGTCATCAACAATTGCTATTTTAACCATATCCCAACTCACCTTATTACTCTTTTTCTATCGTATAATACAATTTCCTTCGCAAATCAAAAAACTGGGCGGTCTGTCCATCTACGATCAAGCGATACTCATCTTTCGGAAGTTCTCTTCCACAATCAATCATCCTCCCACTTGAATATGTATACACACCATCTTTCTCATGCTCTACTTTATCAATAATATCATCTACCACAGCATTGATCGTCATGGAATGAAGATGTGGACTCCATCTTCCAATCATACTTCTCACCTGCTTTTTATTCAGCCTGATGATCTTGGTACAATTTTTATCCAAAAACTGAATCTGCGATCGGTCTGTCTGAAGTAAGTCCAGAATCTCATCAAACACTTCTTCATTTTTCTCATAGGGAAAACCTAACTGGACATATGCCTGCATATGTTTTGCCGCCTGTTCCAGAAATGCTTTTGTATTGCTTGCTGAATATCTTTCATATAACCAGTCGATACTATCCCTTAATACATCCTCAGAATTAAGGCCAACCTCTTCTATTCCAGTAAGAGCTAATTTGATTGTTTCTACACGAATCTCTTTTTCTTCCATACTGTCTCCATTTTTTCTTTCTATATTTGCACTGTGCATATTTGTAAACAACAAGGCATATTAGTTATTTCAAAATTTTTGTGATTACTGATAAACTAAACGACGAAAGGAGTCGCTATGAAGAAAGAAATTGGTTCTAAAGAAATTGGTTTTCGCGTAAAACAAGCGCGCATCAATGCCAATCTGACTCAGGAAGCTCTGGCTGAGAAAGCAAGCGTGTCGTCCAGTTTTATAAGCCGCCTTGAAAATGGTAAAATATTACCCAGTATTGACAGGCTTTATATGCTTTCCGATATCTTAAATGTCGGTCTGCAGGATTTATTATGCGATTTTTTCCAGGAACCTGACAACGGCTCTTCTTCTATTACGAACCAAATCAATCATTATATTGAATTAATGACTTTACCGGAAAAGCAATACCTATTGGAATATTTAAAATTATTTCATCAGTACATTGGTAAATAATACCATTCTTTTGCATAATATGTCAATATTGTCCTTGAATAGTCATGTTTTGTCCTTGAACAGCATTTATCTATCACATTAAAGAATACTATAAACGCAAAAAAAGATGCCGCGGAAACAATACACCGCATACTTGTATCTCTGTCTCATAGACAGTAACAGGTATTGCTGATCATTTGCTTCTGCAGCATTCTTTTTACTTATTTTGTTCTTCTACTCCCACTCCGGATACCGAATCCTCACTAACGTAAGCCCCAACGCCCGTGCCGTAGGACCTGCCATCTCACGGTCTTTTGCCGCCAGAATCTCAAGCATATGTTCCGGCGGATAGCTCCCCTTTCCAACTTCCATCAATGTCCCCACAATAATTCGAACCATATTATAAAGGAACCCATTTCCAGTTACCCGAAAATGAATCATATCCTCTTCTTTCCAAATTTGCGTCTGGTATATGGTACGCACCGTACTGTCCACATCCGGGGACGCCGTGGCGAAGCTTTTAAAGTCATGCTCCCCCACCAGATAAGAAGCCGCCGTTTCCATCGCCTCCACATCCAGCTTTCCGTACCAATGAAAGGAATTCAATCTTCTGGTAGGATCTGCGAACGTTCGATTTAAAATCCGATACTCATAGGTCTTAATTGTGGTGGTAAAACGCGGATGAAACTCCGCCGGAACCTCCTCTGATTTCTGAATCCGGATATCCTCCGGAAGTCTGGTATTCAAAGCAAAAGAAATCTTATCCGCAGGCATCCGGGCACTGGTATCAAAAGCCGCCACATTTCCCAGGGCATGTACCCCCGCGTCCGTCCTGCTGGCTCCCATCGTCTTAATCTCTTCTCCCAACAGATCACTTAAAGCACGATTCAAAACTTCCTGTACCGTAATCCCATTGGGCTGCACCTGCCATCCACAATAATTAGTCCCATCATAGGCCACAATCAATTTTACGCGTTTCATCAAATTCCTCCATCTTTGTAAGATAAATGTTAGCATTATCATAGCAGAAACATCCTGATTTTTCAATTAAATACCCGCCTGACATTCATATATAAAGCGCAACGGCGGTATTGATTTCTTCCGAACCAATACCGCCGTTTTTCTTTTTCTTCTTAAAATGAATATGTCTGCTGATGCAGACATCACCATACCTGACTTACCACCTAAGCAGCACCCGCACCGCAATACTGATTCCCAGATAGGTAAGTAAAACCGCATATGCCCCATAATCTCTTCCGGCATACCGAAGCGGTTTCATCTGAGTTCTTCCTGCACCGCCGTGATAGCACCTTGCCTCCATCGCCAGAGCAAGATCATTCGCCCGACGGAATGCCGACACAAACAACGGCACTAACAGCGGCACCATATTCTTTACTTTCTTAATCAGATTCCCGCCTTCAAAATCCGCACCTCTTGCAATCTGCGCCTTCATAATCTTATCTGTCTCTTCCAGCAGAATGGGGATAAAACGCAGGGCAATTGACATCATCATCGCAATCTCATGTACCGGGACACGAATCTTATTCAGCGGTCGCAACAGACGCTCCAACCCATCCGTCAACTGGTTCGGTGTAGTTGTCAATGTCATAATGGAAGAACCGAGAATCAGATATACCAGACGCAGTCCCATCCGGCCTGCCAAAATCAATCCTTCCCTCGTGATCTTAACGAAGCCCAGCCTGATCAGCACCTCACCCGGTGTAAAAAGCATATTAAAAAACATGGTGATCAACAATAGCATAACAATGGACTTCAGGCCTTTTACCATAAATTTAAAAGGCACTTTTGACAGCAGAATCATGCTAATAAGAAACAGCGTTCCAAGCACATAACCCCAGTTTTTAAACAGAAACAGAGATACAATATACACCAGTGTGCCAATGAACTTGACACGTGGGTCCAGTTTGTGCAAAATCGAATCTGCGGGATAATATTGCCCGATTGTAATATCTCTAATCATCTTTCTATCCTATCTCCAGTGCTTTCCATATCGAATCTCTCGCCTCTTCCACTGTGGTGGCTGTCACATCTACCTTCATGCCATGCTCCTTCAATGCGTGCATAATATAGGTCATCTGCGGGGCGGCAAGTCCCATGGCTTCCAACTCTTTGTAATGTCCAAAAACTTCCTTCGGCGTACCGTCAAATGCCTTTTTTCCCGCATTCATAACAACGATCCGCTCCACATACCGCGCAATATCTTCCATACTGTGAGACACCAGAACAATCGAGATTCCTCTTGTCTCATGCAGAAAAGCAATCTGATTCAAAATCTCATCCCGTCCCTGCGGATCCAGTCCTGCTGTGGGCTCATCCAACACCAGCACATCGGGATTCATAGCCAGCACACCTGCAATCGCAACACGGCGCTTTTGACCGCCCGACAATTCGAAAGGCGATTTGTCCCACAATTCTTCCGGCATCCCCACATGGCGAAGTGCTTCCCTGGCACGTTCCTTACACGCCTCGGGAGACAACCCCTCATTCCTGGGTCCAAAGCAGACATCGGTCAGCACATCCGTCTCAAAGAGCTGATGCTCCGGGTACTGGAATACCAGTCCCACATGGAAACGCAGGGAACGCAGATCGTACCCTTCCGCCCAGATGTCTTCTCCATTGTACCAGACTCTTCCGCTGGTTGGCTTCACCAGCCCGTTCAAATGCTGGATCATCGTCGATTTTCCGCTTCCGGTATGACCAATTACACCCACAAACTGCCCTTGTGGAATCTCCAGGTCCACATGTTCCAACGCATGGATTTCATAAACCGTCCCCGGACTATACGTATACGTCACATCTTCCAACTTTATCGATGAGCCGCCTGACTTTTCCGCTGCCGCTGTTTGAAGCCCCTCTGAATCTTTACCAGACGTTTTCTCTGCATCTGCTGCTATTTTCCAACTTGTACTGCCGAAATGCTCTGACTCTCTCTGCATAGCCTGTCCGACAGTGGCTCTATTCCCTTTGCCGTCATCACACGCCGACAATCTTTCCACTTCTTTCCACGGAATCTCAGCCAGTTCTTCAATCGTCAGTATCCCTTCCGAAATATCCAATCCTGTCTGTCGAAGCTCATGGGCAAGCAGTGTCACCTGAGGTACATCCAGACGCAGTTCTTTCAGACGTTCCACCTGAGAAAAGATTTCCCGGGGATTCCCCTGCATGACAATCCGACCCTGATCCATCACAAACACATGATCCGCGAAAATAACTTCTTCCATATAATGTGTAATCAGAATGACTGTCACGCCTTCCTTCTGATTCAATTCCCGAACTGCCTTCAGCACTTCTTTTCTTCCATTTGGGTCCAGCATCGCCGTAGGTTCATCCAGGATGATACACTTCGGATGCATCGCCATAACTCCGGCAATCGCCACACGCTGTTTCTGACCTCCGGAAAGTTTATTGGGCGAATGATGACGATACGCCACCATACCTACCGCTTCCAGACTTTCATCCACCCGCTTCCAGATATCCTCCGTGGGAACACCCATATTTTCCGGACCGAATCCCACATCTTCTTCCACGACCGTTCCTATGATCTGGTTGTCGGGGTTCTGGAATACCATTCCCGCTTTCTGACGAATCTTCCAGATATCTTCCTCCTCGGAAGTATCCATATTATCCACCCAAAGCGTCCCTTCCGTGGGAACAAGAAGACCATTCAGGTGCTTGGCAAGCGTGGATTTTCCGCTTCCGTTATGTCCCAGAATCGCGATAAACTGTCCGGCCTCAATATCCAGATTCACATTGTCAATCGCACGGTTGACTTCCGGTTCCTCGCCTTCTTCCGTATACTTAAAATAATCAAAACCCAACTTTGCCGCTCTAATAATTCCCATTACAGAATTCCTCTATTAATTCCCAGATCTCCTCCCTGCCCTGCTTGGTTTCCGCAGAAAATGGGATGATCGGTGTACCTTCCACAACATCCAATCCGGTTCGAATCAGTTTCACCTGTTTCTGAACCTGACTGCGCTTAATCTTATCCAACTTTGTTGCAATAATGATCGGCTGGAATCCATTGTGAATGATCCAGTCATACATATTCCTGTCGTTTGCCGACGGCTCATGCCTGATATCAATCAGCAGAAACACTGCCTTCAGCATGGGCGATGTGTTGAGGTAGCGCTCAATCATCTGTCCCCATTTTGCCTTGATTTCCTCGGAAACCTTTGCATATCCGTATCCCGGTAAATCCACAAGGTACATGGTATCATTGACATGATAAAAATTGATGGTCTGTGTCTTTCCCGGCTGGCTGCTGGTACGCGCCAAAGACTTCCGGTTAATCAATCCATTGATCAGGGAGGATTTTCCCACATTCGATTTTCCTGCAAATGCAATCTCCGGCTGTCCCGTATCCGGCAGTTTACTCGTAATTCCGCAGACAATATCCAAAGATACCTGTTTTATTACCATTCTTTCTCTCCTTTTGTTTCCCCAAATCCATCTGACTGTTTCCTGATACCACTTGGCATACCACGCCGTCGATATTCATTGAACAATTCCAGTTCCTCACAACTACTGCTTTTCTATGCACACAAATGCTTTTTCCAACACCTCATTCATAGACTCCATAAAGCAGATTTCAAGTCCCTCAGTAATCTCCTGTTCCATCTCATCCACATCGGCCTTGTTCTCTGCCGGAACCAGAACGGTGGTAATTCCCGCCTTCTTTGCCGCCAGCAGTTTTTCTTTTAATCCACCGATTGGCAGAACTCTTCCCCGCAGGGTAATTTCTCCTGTCATGGCCACATCTGCCCTTACCGGTGTCCCGGTAATTGCAGAGAGCATGGCGGTCGCCATGGTAATTCCGGCAGATGGACCGTCCTTTGGAACCGCGCCTTCCGGAATATGGATATGAATATCATGCTCCTTGAAAAATTCTTTGTCAATCTGATAATTACCGGCTACCGAGCGGATATAGCTGATTCCCGCCTGCGCAGATTCTTTCATCACATCTCCCAGCTGCCCGGTCAGCAGGAATTCTCCTTTTCCAGGCATAAGATTGACCTCGATCTGCAGGGTATCTCCGCCCACGCTGGTCCAGGCAAGCCCACGGACAATGCCGACCTGAGCTTCTTTATTCATCTTCTGATAATTATATCTGGGCCGTCCTAAGAACGCTTCCAGATTTTCTTCTGTCACCTCTACCTGCGTCTGATGCTCCTCCAAAATCTTCCGCGCCGTCTTCCTGCAGATCTGACCAATCTTCCGTTCCAGATTCCGGACACCTGCCTCCTTCGTATAACCGCTGACCAGCGCAAGGAGAGCCCGCTCTGTCACAGCCAACTGTCCCTCCTTAATTCCATTTGCCTCCATCTGCTTCGGAATCAAATGTTCTCTTGCAATATGTTCCTTTTCATTTTCTGTATAACTGGTGATCTCGATCAGTTCCATACGATCCAGAAGCGGACGCGGAATCGTCTGCACATCATTTGCCGTGGCGATAAACAACACCTCGGACAAATCAATCGGCACTTCCACATAGTGATCCACAAACTTATTATTCTGCTCGGAATCCAATACTTCCAGAAGCGCCGAAGAGGTATCTCCCTTATAATCTGAACTGACCTTATCAATCTCGTCCAACAGCATCAGCGGATTTTTCACACCTGCCTGATGAAGTCCCTGAGCAATTCTTCCGGGCATGGCACCCACATAGGTTCTCCTGTGCCCCCGAATCTCCGCCTCATCGCGCACCCCGCCCAGACAGATACGCACATACTTCTTGTTCAATGCCTTTGCCACGGAACGGGCGATGGACGTCTTTCCTGTTCCCGGAGGACCGACCAGACAAAGAATCGGACTCTCACCCTTCTTCGTCAAAGTACGTACTGCCAGAAATTCCAGAATGCGCTCCTTCACTTTCTCAAGTCCATAATGCTCTGCTTCCAGAACTTCCTTTGCCTGAATCAGATTTTGGTTATCTCTGGACGCCTTATTCCAGGGAAGCCCCAGAAGCGTTTCAATATAGCCCCGTGCTACGGCGCTTTCCGAAGGATTATTGCTTACATTCTCGAAACGTTTAATTTCCTCCAGAATCTTTTCCTTTACACCTTTTGGCGCATGGAGCTTTTCCGCTGTCTCACGAAAGCGCTCAATCTCCGACCGGACATTATCCTCACCCAGTTCTTCCTTCAGCACCTTCAACTGCTCCCGCAGGATATATTCCCTTTGATTTTTATCAATGCGCTCTTTGATTCGTTTCTGGAGATCCGCACGAATCTGCATCACTTCGATTTCATTGCTCAATATAACGCCCAGCAGCTCATAACGTTCAGAAATATCTACGGCTTCCAACAGCTTTTGACGCTGCTCATAGCCGATCTGGATGTGAATGCAGATCTGATCCACCATCCGCTCCACATCTTCCATTTCCAATATCTGCGCCATAATCTCCCTGCTGATTTTCTGATTCTCGTTTCCATAAGCAGCGAAAATCTCTTTCATACTGCGGAGCATCGCCTCTTTTGCATTCTCAGAAACCGGAATCAGATCATGTTTGTCAAAAGGCGCCACCTCAGCTTCCAAAAAGCTGCTGTTGTTTTCAAAGCTGAGCAATTCTGCCCGCTCCTTCCCTTCCACCAGAACTCTCACGATTCCCTTCGGCAACTTTGCTACCTGTTTAATGACAGCGATCGTACCGATTTTATATACGTCAAGCAGGCCCGGATTCTCATTCTCCGGATCCCGCTGTGTCACTAAAAATACTTTCTGATCCTGAAGCATGGAGGCCTCCACTGCTTTTACGGACTTCTCCCTGCTCACATCAAAATGAACAATCATATCCGGCAATATCGTCGTTCCACGCAGCGCAATCGCCGGCATCACTCTAATCAGGTCACTCATTTGTACTCCTCATCTCTCTTTTGCTTTTGCGTCATTTAAGCCGGCTCCGGCCTGCCCTTTCTTCTGCCCTGCTTACGCCTGGGAACCGGTGCAGGCTCCCCATACTCAATCACCGGTGCTTCCTTCTTTTCCACCGTCTCTTTCGTAATCCGGCAGGACTTAATGGTATCATCCGAAGGAGCTTCATACATCAGATCCATAATCGTATCTTCCATGATCGCACGAAGTCCTCTGGCCCCTGTCCGCCTCTCCAGCGCTTTTTTTGCAACACCAATCAAGGCTTCCTGATCAAACTCCAGCTTTACGCCATCCATCTCAAACAATTTACGATACTGATTCACCAAAGAGTTTCTGGGCTCTGTCAGAATCCGGACCAATGCATGCTCATCCAGTGAATCCAGAGAAACCACCACAGGAACACGGCCGATAAACTCCGGAATCATACCGAATTTTACAAAATCCTCCGGCAGCACCTGACGCAGCAGCTCACCTACATTCTGGTTCTTATCTTTTCCCAGATCCCCATTGAATCCAATGGTCTTCGTATCCTGACGCCGCTCAATGATCTTATCCAATCCTTCAAACGCACCGCCGCAGATAAACAGGATATTCGTAGTATCAATCTGAAGGAATTCCTGATGGGGATGCTTTCTCCCTCCCTGCGGCGGAACACTGGCAACCGTACCCTCCAGAATCTTTAAAAGCGCCTGCTGTACTCCTTCACCTGAAACATCTCTGGTGATAGATGCATTTTCCGACTTTCTCGTAATCTTATCAATTTCATCAATATAGATAATACCATGCTGCGCACGATCCATATCATACTCCGCCGCCTGAATCAACTTCAGCAGAATATTCTCCACATCCTCACCGACATAACCCGCTTCCGTTAAAGCCGTAGCATCCGCAATCGCAAACGGCACATTCAACAGCTTCGCCAACGTCTGTGCCAGCAAAGTCTTTCCGGATCCTGTAGGTCCCAGCATCAGAATATTACTCTTCTGCAGCTCCACATCCGACACTTCCTGAGCCAACACCCTTTTATAATGATTATAAACCGCTACAGACAACACCTTCTTCGCATCATCCTGACCAATCACATACTCATCCAGAAATGCCTTGATTTCCTTCGGCTTCAACAAATTAATCGTATCCGAATCCTCAATCTCCGTCAAAACCTCTTCCTCTATAATCTCAGAACAGATACCAACACACTCGTCACAAATATAAGCCCCATCCGGCCCCGCAATCATCTTCCGTACCTGTTCATCCGTCTTTCCGCAAAAAGAACATCTAACTCTGGGCTCATTCCCCTTACCTGCCATGTTCCATTCCTATCCTTTCTATTTCATAACGCCTAAACAGCTGTTTACACCACCTGACTACAGCTTATCAGCATTCCCATGAAAAAAACCGGGTACAACCTTTACACCTGACTTTTTTATACATACTTAAATCAATATGATGAAAGCGTCAAAAGGTATTTTGACGCTTATGATATACGGATTGCTTCGCATTTCATGCTCACGCAATCCTAAAACACCTCAAATTCGCTCATTTTTCTACGAAAAATGGCTACTTTTCGGTGTTTTTCGCGTCCCCACCGCCTTCCGGCAAAAGCCGCAAAACTCCCATCACGCCACCATCCTGTTCCAACAAACGTCTGCATGGGAGTTTTGCAGCTTTTGCCGGTGTGCCGACTGCGCCCCTTCTCCACAGGCAGCACAGAAATTCGTGATTGCGACTACAGACGAACATACTTGCGCAGATTGTCCGACGCAAGGCGAACAATCTGCGCAAGTATGTCCGGATGTCGGAGTGAGAACGAATTCTGCGCTGCCTGTGGAGGAGGGGC
Organism: uncultured Lachnospiraceae bacterium; assembly: GCA_900539175.1. Taxonomy (GTDB): domain Bacteria; phylum Bacillota; class Clostridia; order Lachnospirales; family Lachnospiraceae; genus Novisyntrophococcus. Next base: position 14,426 of record UQAW01000031.1, on the reverse strand, counting down.
GCAGTCGGCACACCGTCCAAAAGGGCAAAAGGGCGCTGCAGGCGCAGTACCCTCTTCCTTTTATCGGTTCGTGATTACTTTATCGATTAAGCCATATTCCATGGCTTCCTGCGCAGACATATAATTGTCACGCTCAGTGTCAAGCGCAATTGTCTCAATCGGCTGACCTGTATTTGCTGCCAGAATCTCATTCAACTTTTGCTTCGTCTTCAGGATATGCTCGGCAACAATCTTGATCTCTGTAGCCTGTCCCTGCGCCCCGCCGGAAGGCTGATGAATCATAATCTCTGCATTCGGCAACGCCAGACGCTTGCCCTTTGTACCGCCGGATAATAAGAAGGCTCCCATGCTCGCCGCCATACCGATACAAATGGTAGACACATCACACTTGATATACTGCATGGTATCATAGATCGCCATACCTGCTGTTACAGAACCACCCGGACTATTGATATACAACTGCACATCTTTTCCCGGATCCTCTGCTTCCAGAAACAAAAGCTGCGCCACAACCAGACTTGCACTCACATCATTTACCTCTTCCCCGAGGAAAATAATACGGTCTTTCAACAGTCTGGAATAAATATCATAGTTTCTCTCTCCCCTGCTGGTTTGTTCAACGACATAAGGTACTAAACTCATATTAACAGCCTCCCGCCTTGATTTTATGATATTGGGGCAAAAGGTCTTTTGCCCCATGATACCTACGGATTGCTACGCACTTTGTGCTCCCGCAATCCTAAAAACATTCGAAATCCGCCCTATTCGGGCTACTTTCTCATGTTTTACGGGTCCCAAAGTCATGCTTTTTCATGCAAGCATGAAATGCATAACCTTCTGACCCTGGTATCATTTTATTTCTCTACAGCATTCTCTGCCAGGAAAGTAACCGCTTCCTGAACAGCCAGATCTTTCTTCATCTGCTCTTTCTCATATTCACCGATCAGTTCCTGGAATTTTTCTACTTCCATCTTGTACATCCCGGCCATATTCTTGATCTCTTCGTTCAATTTTTCTTCTGTAACTTCCAGATTCTCTACTTCTGCAACCTTCTCCAGTACCAGTCTGCTCTGGATACGTTTCAGAGCCTGCGGTTTCATCTGCTCCTGAACAGCTTCCATTGTAGAACCTGTAAACTGCAGATACTGCTCAAAAGTCAGTCCCTGAGACTGAATTCTTCTTGCGAAATCATCTACCATCTGATCTACCTGAGTCTTGATCATGGCATCCGGAATCTCCATGGTTGCATTTTCAATAACTTTCGTTACAACAGCATCTTCTTTAGCACGTTTTGCATCTGCCTCTTTTTTCTGGGCAAGATTTGCCTTAACGTCTGCTTTGTATTCCTCCAGAGTATCAAACTCAGAAACATCCTGAGCAAAATCGTCATCCAACTCAGGCAGCTCTTTTGCTTCGATCTTGTGGATCACACATTTGAATACTGCTGCTTTTCCCTTTAATTCTTCTGCATTGTAATCTTCCGGGAACGTAACATTTACTTCCACTTCCTCATCTACGTTCTTTCCAACCAACTGCTCTTCAAATCCCGGGATAAATGTCTTGGAACCCAAAGTCAGCGGATAGTCTTTTCCTGCACCGCCTTCAAATGCAACACCGTCAACAAATCCTTCGAAATCAATGGTTACGGTATCTCCATCCTGAGAAGCCCTGTCCTCCACGGTAATCGTTCTTGCGTTCTTATCCTGCTCTTTTTTCAGTTCAGCAGCTACTTCTTCTTCTGTAACTTCTGCTTCTGCCTTCGGAACTTCCACACCTTTATAATCGCCAAGTGTTACTTCCGGTTTTACGGCTACTTCTGCAGTAAAGATGAAGGATTTTCCTTTTTCAATCTGTACCACATTAATTTCCGGACGGGATACAATATCCAGTTCAGACTCTTCTGCTGCTTTAGAATAATGCTCCGGAATCAGCGCATTTGCTGCATCTTCATAAAAGATACCAACACCATACATCTTCTCTACCATAGCCTGCGGTACTTTTCCCTTACGGAAGCCCGGTATGCTGATCTTATTCTTCTGCTTCTGATATGCACCTTTGATTGCATTCTCAAACTCTTCAGCGGAAACCTCGATTGTCAGTTTCGCCATGTTTTTTTCTAATTTTTCGACCTGTACGCTCATGTTCGTATAATTCCTCCTTGATATCTATGAAAATGTTCCTTCCGGATAGTTCTGCACATACTTACAGTCATTATTGCAGTATAGCACAAACCCTTAGAAATGGCTAGTATTTTTTATCATTCTTCCCATTTTTTTCAATATTACCGCCTGCAATCCTCAAGTCCATCCGTCACTGCCGCACAATCAATCCTATCTCCCATGACCGTACACAACACTTGTTTTCATCTTCGCTGCTGCTTCTTCTCCCTGCAAAAGCCGGATGATTTCCAAACCGTACGCGATCGCAGTTCCCATGCCGCGGCTTGTGGTAATATTCCCATCAGTCACAACCGCTGCCTTCTGTACTTCGGCCCCCAGAAGCTTATCTTCCATACCGGGATAGCAGACTGCCTTCTTTCCCTGCAGAAATCCATTCATTCCCAGAATCACAGCCGGTGCGGCACAAATTGCTGCAAGACGTTTTCCTTCTTTTCCTTTTTCCCTCAAAAGCTCCATAAGGGGCTGATAAGCCGCCAGATTCGTAGTTCCCGGCATTCCTCCCGGAAGCATAAATACATCTCCGTCCGAAAAATCGGTTTCCTCAAACAGCAGATCTGCTTCAAAAATAATCTTATGTGCCCCGCAGACATCTTTTCTTCCCATAACAGAAACCATGCGGACCTCCACGCCCGCTCTGCGAAGCAGATCTACCGGAGTCAGTGCCTCTATCTCCTCACAGCCATCCGCCATAAATACATACACTTTTGCCATTATCAACTTCTCCTTTACCATCTTGAATTGTAACTGCTCAGTACCTTTACCGTTCCCTCAAATTTAAAATGCAGACGCTCTGTATCTTCCGAACTCACACAAATATACTGCTGGTCTTTTCATCTGTTTTGTACTAAAATAAAAACAGTACAAACGGGATTGAGATATTTCTGATCCGTCAGAATTTTTCGCAACCGCCCGCCACTACTGTTGAAAGAGAGGAATTTTTATGGAAATCGAACGCAAATATCTGATTCCGGAACTGCCGGAACATCTGGAGCAATACCTCCATCACAAAATCGAACAAGGCTATCTGTGTACTGCACCGGTTGTCCGTATCCGGAGACAGGATGACCAATATTATCTCACCTATAAATCCGGCGGACTGATGGTTCGTGAGGAATACAATCTTCCGCTTACAAAAGAAGCCTACGAACATCTCCGTCCCAAAACAGACGGTATCCTGATTTCCAAAACCCGCTATATACTTCCGCTGGAAGATGGCCTGAAAATCGAACTGGACCTTTTCGATGCTCCATATGAAACCCTGCGGCTGGCCGAAGTAGAATTCCCCGATGAGGAAGCCGCCAATCGCTTTGTACCGCCTGCCTGGTTTGGGGAAGATGTAACCTTTTCCACAAAATATCACAACAGTAACTTGAGCAGAGGGGGCGCTTTATAAGCCGCGTGCTTTTTTTACCGCCGCTTTTGATGCCTCAAATACAGAACTGCGCATCCCCTTCTCTTCCAGAACGCGTACTGCCTCAATCGTCGTACCGCCGGGAGAGCATACCATGTCTTTCAGTGCGCCCGGGTGCATTCCCGTCTCAAGTACCATCTTGGCACTTCCGAGAACCGCCTGGGCAGCAAATTCATATGCCTGTGCACGCATCATCCCATCGGCTACTGCCGCATCTGCCATCGCTTCGATAAACAGAAATACATAGGCCGGAGAACTCCCGCTCACACCAACGACTACATCAATCATGGGTTCGCTGACCACCTGTGTCTTTCCAAAACTTTGGAAAATTTCTTCAACGACTTGCATTTCCCGATCACTTACCAGTTCATTGGGGCACAGTGCCGTCATCCCCTCACCAACTAACGCCGGGGTATTGGGCATCGTTCGGATCAGCTTGGTTGGTTTTCCAAAGGTAACATCCAGCCATTCCAATGTTTTGCCCGGGGCCAATGTCACAATAATCTTCTCTTCCGTCACACATTCTGCAATTTCCTCAATCACCTCTTCCATATAGACCGGTTTGATTGCCAGAACAATAATATCTGATTTTGCAGCCAGCTCCTTATTATCTTCAATTGCCGCAATCTGAAATTCTTCTTTTATTTTTTTCCGTGTCTTTTCGGTTCTGGCGGATGCCATCAAATCTTCTTTCGCTACAACACCCTTCTGAATGATACCGCCTAACATGGCAGATGCCATATTGCCGCAGCCAATAAATCCTACTTTCATCGGTTATTCCTCCTGATGCATTTCCCATTTTTCGCTGTTAGGAACTGTTAAGAAATAACTTGTCAGTAATTCAAATGAACAAGTTATTTCTTAACAGTTCCTTAGATGTGATTATAGCACTTCCGGCTGTACTTTGGCAACGTTTCTTCCGATAATACCGTAAGGAATTGTTCAGAAATCACTTCGCAATTACATCTACGGAATCCTCTGCCTCCCCTTGTGTAATCACTTCCACCACCACTCTATGGGGCAGACAGACAATTGTTTCTGTTGGTCTTTGTATTTCTCCCTGGTCCATACAATATCCGTCCGGACAGTCCGCGGCAATCATTCTGGCTTTTCCATTTTCAATACGGATACAGTTTTCTCCTGCCGTCTCTTTCATTTCGATCTCCTGATCTTCCCAAAGAGAATATACGCCATAAGTTTCTCCGTCTACGGTAATTTTTACCTGACTTCCTTCCTTCTGATTTCCGATTCGCATTACCAAAAACAATACCGCTGCTGCAAGAAGCAGCGCCGCAGCCAGATACAAGTCTCGTTTTTTCATCATTGCCTCCCTTGTCTCAGAGCACGTTTGAAGGTCTCAGCCTTTTTCTATCACTTGAATCTCTCGTTCACTTGTAAATTGATCCGCAATCCCTTCTGTTATATACAGATTTTCATCCCGGTCCAATAAAATAACATCAAATTCCCCGCTATGCTGCTGCCAATATCTTTCGGCTTCCTCTCTTCCCATAATAAACAAAGAGGTGGACAAACCATCTGCCAACGTTCCATCCGGACTTACAATCGTTACTGACGTAAGACCGCTGTCTGCCGGATATCCAGTGCCCGGATCTATGATATGATGATAAACGATGCCGTCTTCTTCAAAGTACCGTTCATATCCTCCCGATGTAATTACCGCACAATCCTCTGCCTCCAGAACTCCAAGATAATCATCTCCGCCGGATGGATTCTGGATTGCCACACGCCACGGATTTCCATCCGGTCTGCTTCCCATCACCTGTACATTTCCTCCCAGACTTACAAGACCGCTGCTCACACCGTGCTCCCGATAAATGTCCATAATACGGGAGGATGTATAGCCTTTCGCAATTCCTCCCAGATCAATTTCCATTCCTTCTAATCCAAATGTGACAGCAGAATTCTCCTCATCAAAAGAAATCTTTGATGAGTCTGCCAGAGCAATAAGCTGCTGCAGCTCCTCACCGGAGGGAACCTGATACTCCCCATCCGTAAATCCCCATGCCTGCATCACCGGATAAATACCAACCTCAAACCTTCCATCTGTATCCTTCCACAATTCCAGAGAACGTTCCAATAGATAACATGTATCTTCCGAAAGCGTTCCCCCTCCAGCCTGGTTTAATTTATAAACTTCACTGTTCTCATTTCCGGTGGATAACAGCGCATCCAATCTTTGAATCTCTTCCACGGCTTCGGATACAGCTTCCTGTGCCGTATCTCCATATGCAGTAACTGTCATGTAAGTATCCATGGCAAAAATATCCTGGCTCACCGGTTCTTTTACCTGATTCTCCATGCGTTTCTCATCTTCCCCACGTTCAGATGTATCCTGCACTCCCTTATCACTATTACTCTGGCATCCGGTAAGCACCATACATGCCAACAGACACCATGACAAAACCTTACTTCGTCTTAGCATAATCTCTCACCTCTGTAGTTAGTCTTATCTAACGTTCATTAATATTATCATGCCGTTTCTCTTCTGTCAATATAAAAATACACACCTCCTGAAAGTGCCCTTATTTTAAAATTTCTATCGAATATGCCGGGAGAATCACTTTGCTCCCTTCCACTGACACCGCCTCTTCTGAAGTCTGTAATGTGGCTGCTGCCTCTATTTCACCTGTTTCTTTTCCATTTAACGATACCCCGGACAAGTCTACCGTATTCTCATTCCCGGAAATATTAAATACGAGCAGTAATTGGGAACCTTTGTATTCTTTCATAAGCACACAGACCTGGTCATCGGAAAGTTCTTCACAGAATGTTACGGTACCTCTTGCAATTTCCGGATAGATATTCCGAATTTTAATTGCCTGCTTCACAAAATGATAGATGGAGCAGGAGTCCTTCTGCTGATCTTCCAGACTGTCGTAAGACATTTTCACAGAATCCGCATCTTTCGGTCCGTCACACATTCCCTCAGTATCCGGATCTTCAGACCAGTACATACCCAGTCGCTTGTTCTCATCCTTCCCTGCACCCTTCATACCAATCTCTTCTCCGTAATAAAGAAATGCAGTTCCGCTCATAAGCAGGTTCATCGCCTGTCCCATCTTTACCTTACACTCCGCATATTCACCGGTATAATATCCGGCACCGCGGGCCAGATCATGATTGGTATAAAATGATGCGTTGATATAATTTTCCGTGTACTTACGAATGGTCTCATCCACAGCAGCAATGGCTTTTCCATAGGTACTTGCACCGCTTTTTGCAGAACCATTTAAAACCCGTGCAATATAGCCGTCCTTATCTGCAAATGCAAAGTCAAATAAGCTGTCCATGCCGCTGCCGTAATACTGTGCATAGGTATTATAATCAGACCATGCCTCACCCACAAGATACGCATCGTCTTTTTGAGCTTTCACCATATCCGTAAACCAGGTCAGTACCTCCACATTGGCACTGTTATTTCCAGTAACATATTCTTTCACAGCATCCAGACGGAAGCCATCCACACCCATACCCAGCCAGAAGCGGACAATCTCTGAGAATTCCTGGCGCACCGCCTCATTGGAAAGATTCAAGTCCGGCATCTCGCTCCAGAACTGCCCTTCATAATACCAATCCGTTCCGGGAACCTGATAATAATTTCCTTTTGATTCTTTCGTGAAATTATAATAACCCACATAGGGACATACGCTCTCGTCAGGCTCTTCTCCCTCTCCCAGACTCTGCAAATACTGGCACGCCGCTGTAAACCACTCATGTTTGGAAGAGGTATGATTCATAACAAAATCAATGATCACACGGACACCACGCTTGTGACATTCCTCTACCAGAACTGTAAAGTCTTCCATTGTGCCATACTCCGGATCAATGGCACAATAATCGGTAACATCATATTTGTGGTAGGTTGTGGACGGCATGATCGGCATCAGCCAGATTTCATTACAGCCCAGATCAGCATCCGTGGTATCATCTCCGTCATTGATATAATCCAGCTTCTCCGTCAGACCTTTTAAGTCACCGATTCCATCTTTGTCACTGTCATAAAAACTGTAGACGAATACCTCATAACAGGTTCGGTAATTATCATTAAGCATATTCAATTGCTGATTATTTATCTGCTCCATCGCCAGACTTTTCACTCCGTCCGATTCACCGACTGCCGTATTCTTTCCATCCTCTGAACATCCTGTCACAAGACTGCTGCAAAGCCCTGCCGCAAGCAGCGCTGCCAATAATCTTTTTTTCATATTCCCTCCTAATATTGAATCAATAACTACAATTATGATACATTTGCTGAAAAGGTCTGTCAATTTCTTTCTCACAACCAACCGAAAACATCTCAAACCTATTTTTATGCTTCTGTCACCAAATCCCCTTATCCTACATATAAAAATAGAGAACCTCTAAATATATTTCAACAGGAGAATTCTATGAAAAAGAAAATTGCATTCCTACTTTGTTCCGCACTATTATTTGGTACATTGACTGTGGGCTGTTCTGAAAAGGATTCTGCTTCCAAAAGCACAGCGAGTTCCTCCGTATCGACCGAATCAAAGACTTCAAAACCTGACGAACTGACAAAAGTCACCCTGAATGAAGTTGCCCATTCTATCTTCTATGCACCCCAGTATGTGGCAATTGAAGAGGGCTACTTTAAAGAAGAGGGGCTGGACCTGGAATTAGTAACCGGCTTTGGTGCCGACAAAGTTCTCACCGCTTTGATCTCCGGCGAGGCACAGATTGGGTTTATGGGCGGTGAATCCTCCATTTATGCTTATCTGGAAGGCGCCAATGACGTAGTGGTAAACTTTGCTCAATTGACACAGCGGGCAGGTAATTTTCTGGTAGCAAGAGAAGCCAAACCCGATTTTCAATGGGAGGACCTAAAAGGCAAAACAGTTCTTGGAGGCCGCAAAGGTGTCGTACACTATACAATGTAAATCTTGAAACAATAATTATATTATGCAACTGGATTGATGGTATGAATAGTGCGAAAGCCGCACAAAAAGCCATTATCTAAGTATATTAATCGAGTAGGAGGTAGGTGATTAGTTCACCTACCGACCTCTCAGTCGAGTAAGTAAGAGGACTTTCACCTCAAACTTCTCACGGAACCGTACGTGAAGGTCTCCCTTCATACGGCTCTTATCATTTAACAATACGAATACATTCTGCCCCAATGAGCAAACAGTTTCGGCTCTCGTTTTCTGATAGACGAGAGCCATTTTTCAGCCCTCTGTCTACGTCCACGAAAACTCTTATACTTACACATTGCCCATTTTACCAACCTGCGTTCAATACACTGTAGCGTGTATTTCATTGCTGATGGGTTAAATTTACCAAAGTAATTCATCCATCCTCTAATCATCGGATTTAGCATTTCTGCAATGATATCAATCTTACATCCTGTTTTCTTATGTATTTCCAGTGCTTTGATTTTATCTCTAAAACCTTTTGCCGCCGTTTTGCTGACCGATGCAATAAAGTTATTTCGCATCACACCATCCTTACATTTAATGTAGACTGCTTTAAAGGTATATCCCAGAAAATCAAACTCTGTCAGTTCTTCATTCCTTGTTCTGTCCTTATCTTTGCAGTATACGATTCTCGTTTTAATGGGATGCAATTCCAACTTACATTCTTCAAATCTTTTCGCAAGCCTCTCTTTTATATAGAGAGCTTCTTCCTTGGTACTGCAATGAACCACTCCATCATCTGCATATCTTTCAAAAGGTGCCTGTGGAAAATTTCTTTTCATCCACATATCAAAGACGTAATGCAGGAACATATTTGCCAGAACCGGACTAATCACACCACCCTGTGGTGTTCCAGCGCTTCTTTCAATTACCTGTCCGTCTTGTAATACAAACGGGGTTTTAAGCCACCTTTCAATGTACATACATATCCAAGGTTCTTTTACATGTCTGTGCACCACTTTCATTAGTAATTCATGGTCGATATTGTCAAACAGTCCTTTTACATCTAATTCTATGGCATAGTCATATTTCCAGCATCTTTTTCTTGTCGTCTCAATTGCATCTATTGCAGATTTGTTTGGTCTGTACCCATAAGAATCTTCACAAAACATAGGCTCTACCGCTGGTTCTACATACATTCTTGCAACCATCTGTGCAATTCTGTCAGTTATAGTCGGTATTCCGAGTCGTCTAGTCCCTCCTGATTTCTTTGGTATTTCCACCGCCATTACCGGAGATGGAAAATAACTTCCCGAACTCATCCGATTCCAGATTTTATAGAGATTATTATTCAACTTTTCTTCAAATTTCTCAAAATCCATACCATCTATACCGGCACTGCCTTTGTTTGCTTTAACTCTTTTATAAGCATTAATCACTGCTCGTTTAGGTATCTCGTATTGTTTGCTCTTGTTCATCAAATCCTCCTGGTTGTCCAGTTGTTTTCTGCCTCAAGCTAAATGATGCCACCCCTTTGCTCCACTATCATTACAATAGTTTCCACACTACTACGAGTGGCTCCGCCCCTGCAGGAATGCATTTCTACTTTCAGCCTTGTCTTTCTGTGACTTGTGCTTTTTCGATTGTCATCATCCTGCAGGTTCCCATGTTTCACTTAGAAGCCTGATACATGCTCATGCCATCTTAATGCCGTTCCGCAGATAATCAGCAATACAGGTATCTATTATCTTTATCCCCACCTAGTGGTGACAAGCAGGTTTTGCAGAAGTCTTACGCTTTCGACACTTCTTCAATGGTTCACTTGCGTTCATCTTCATGTATCGTATCTGACTACTAATCTATAGCCTTTTCTCTAATCGCTTACTACCATAGGCTTAACTACAGCAGCATTAGAGTGATTTGACAGATTTGCCTGTTCAATTCCTGTCGAAGGGCCTTCCTTCATCTCCTATGTGCCTTGCATGGCACACCACCACCGTGCGTACCGTCCGGTACACGGCGGTTCCTCAGTTTACGCTGTGACAGATTTGTAATAAGAAAAGAAATATTGAAATCCGTCCTTCTCCAATCGCTCGTTGGAAAGTGCGGTATTTAGAATTGGGCTTCCGGCTATTCGCCAGTAGCCTTTTCTTGAATTTGCCAGTATCCCTGCGTTTGAATGGCTGATTCCCAGCTTTTCCAGATTATGATATCTTGTCTTCACCCTTTTCCAGCGTTTCCAAAATACCATGCGGATTCGTCTCCGCATCCACTCGTCAATCTGTTTGAGCCAGTTTCCCATATTTGCCAGTTTGTAGTAGTTTACCCAGCCTGTTATGAATTGTTTCAGCTCCTGTTTCCAGCCTTGATAATCTGGTACATATCTTCTCCCGGTCAGTCTTTTAACTTTCCCCTTCATCTTTTCCTTGGATTTCCCATGTACCCGGGGCTGATATCCTTTCTGGTTCTTATAGAATCCATATCCCAGGTATTTAATTTTTCCAGCATAGGCTACAACTGTTTTCTCCTGGTTTACTTTTAAGAACAGCTTCCTTTCTATGTATGGTACGATATGTTCCAGCGTTTGCCGTGCGCTTGCCTTGCTCCCACACAGAATCACCATGTCATCCGCATAGCGAATATAGCGGTGTCCTCGCCTTTCCAATTCATGATCCAGTTCATTCAGCATTACATTTGCACACAACGGACTCAGAGGCCCTCCTTGGGGCACACCGATTGTCGTGTCCTCGAATCTTCCGCAATGTACCGCTCCTGCCTGTAAATATTTATGGATAAGCGATATCACTCTCCCATCCTTTATTTTCTTTGACAGAATCTCTATTAATTTGCTCTGATTCACCGTATCGAAGAACTTTTCCAGATCCATATCTACTGCCCATACATATCCTTCATTCAAATACTCCTGGCATTTCCGGATTGCATCATGCGCACTCTTTCCCGGTCTGAATCCATAGCTTGTTTCCACAAACTCCGGTTCATAGATTGGAATAAGCACCTGTGCTATCGCCTGCTGGATGACCCGGTCTACTGCCGTTGGAATCCCCAGCATTCTTTTCTTCCCGTTATCCTTTGGTATTTCTACCCTTCGTACCGGGGCTGGCTTATATTTCCCTGCCAGCACAGACTCCCTGATTTCCTTGCCGTTGTCTTTTAGATATTGCAGAAGTTCATCCACCTTCATCCCATCGACTCCACCCGCTCCTTTATTCCTTACTACACGTTTATACACATTGTTCAGATTTTCCGGGCTTACAATTCTTTCCAGCAGTCTGTTTACATTTCTGTCGGCGTTGGTGACGTTGTTTTCAGTTATCCTCTGCCCGATAAGCGCTCCGCCTTCCTCTTCGTGTTCCGCACTATCCCTCCGGCGGCAGCCACTGCCACAGCAATGTTTTGTGCTTTCTTTTCTCTCGGTTTTGGTAACATTCATTTACTCTCACCTCCTAAGGTTCAGCCCTTTCCCAGCCCGTCGACTGGCCGGGTATTGTAATACGGCTGATGCTGACTTCTCACGACAAATCTTGTTTCAACCGTGGTTCGTAACAAAAAAAACTTCCCACGTCCGTAAGACCTCCCCGGGTACTCACACGTTCTTTCCCTCTTATGTCCGCCATATTTACTGCAAATGATTCCGTGTAGTTATTGGGCTTTGACTTGTATGGCAGTCTTACCCTCATTTACAGCCTGATATGATTTCTGTTCGTCAGACCAGAGGTTTGCCTCCAGCTTCCTTCAGATTCGCAGTCGCCCACGACACCCTTGCTCTTGGCTGTATCCTTCCCACTACCGGGCGGATTAGGGACTTTCACCCATTAGAACGTGCGCCCGCCGGGCGCACCATGAAGAAGACGCTTCTGAAAAGAGGTGTCTTTTTTCAATTTGAGTCCAGCTAATAAATGTCAATAGTTAAATGAAAAAATATTGGACTGGGTATTACATTTAGACGAAAGCACACCTCATATACACGAGCGTCACGTTTTTGACTGTGAAAATCAGTACGGCGAGATTGCCCCTCAGCAAGAAAAAGCTTTGGAAGCTTTGGGATTTGAATTGCCCGATCCGGAAAAGCCGCCGGGAAGAAAAAATAACAGAAAAATGACCTTTGACTCTGTCTGTCAGGTTCTTCTGTTTGATATTGCAAAGAAACATGGTCTGTTATTAGAAGAAGAACCGGAATATGGTGGAAGAGCATATTTAGAGAAACAAGATTTTATTATTGCCAAGCAAAAGGAGCAACTGGCAACACAAGAACGGAAACTTGAAGACCTAACCATGAAAATTGAAGACGTAGAAGCTCTGATCGATGAGGTCGCAGAGATTGCTTATGATAAGGCGGTAGAGGTTGTAACCAATACCGTAAAAATAGAAACGCACAAAGAAGATATTTGTCTGGTAGAGCAATCAAAAGCATGGGTACTCTCCCCGGAACGAAAAGCATCAAAAAAAGAGTGTAAATATGCTGCGAAGCGTTTAGATGGTGTCATTACAAAAATTACCAATGCCATGAAATCTACAATTCAGAAAATCCATACAACACTGATGAAACCGGAAGTCAAAAAGGAAGGTATGGAACAGATTAAGAAAAAAGCCAGAACTTCCATTTTGGAAAAGCTGAAGCGAAATAAAGCAGAAATTGAAAGGCAAAATAATATGACAACTCAAAAAATAGCAATTAGAAATAATAATTTGGAGCTTTAAAGTGTTTTTATCTCCAAATATACAAATAGAATTTATCAAAAGTATTGACATCCAAAACAAAACATTCTACAATGTTGTTAACATCGTTGTAAACAATATTGTAGAACGGAGGATAAATATATGACTTTGTTAGAAAGAGCACTCAATGAGATTCCAAACCTTAATTCCAAAGAAAAGTTTTTAGTAAAGGATTTATTTAAAGGCTATGAGTGGAATAGATTATCCATTAATGAAAGACGAAATCTGGGTAGGTTTTTCTTTGAAGAGTCACAGAATCCTTATCTGAAAAACGGTACCATCGTTGCTTTAGAAAAGAATAGTGCTAATCAACAAATGTACCAAAAGTGTTAAGAAAAGAGGGATAATTTATGAAGCAAAAATTTGTATGTTTTGCTTTAGTTCTGATGTTGATTATAAACTGCTCAGCTTGTGGAAAGACTACCTATGATTTTGATAAAATGGCCGATAATTTGCATGCAGATAATGGTGAAAATTATAACATTCATTTAGAAAACAATACTGTATACATAGCAAGAACATATACGCTTCCACAAGAAGGAAGAAATAGAGAAAAAATAGCCAATTTATCACAAGAAGACTTTGATGATTGGTCAAATGGTTGGTGGTATACTGTTGAGAATGAACAATCAGAATTTGAAAGAGTATTTCATGAAAATGGTAATGATTATAAGGTATTGATAACTTATTTGCTAAGAGATGCTTATGGAAATGAAATAGGCTCTATTGATGTAAATGGTTGCGCATTTACGCTGGACGATTTGCAGCCTTATAGAACAATAGACCAAAATACGCTAGAAAATTCTGAGAAATATAATGACAAATCTGTGGATGAGCCGTTAAATGAATCCTATGGCCATATTGATGTCGAAACCGCAATCATGAATACCAATGCTATCCTTAATAACTATCTCGATGGACGTAATGTTAGGTTTGATACCGAAAGTTTATTGGTAATGGCAGAAAATATTGATGAAGTAATGGCAAGTGATTTAACAGATGAAAAGCCAATATCCATAATAAATGATGGTTATGTTGTTGAGATTGAATATGACAATGCAGTTATTTATTGGGGACTAGGTGCAGAAGCTGACCAGATCAATGTCATAGAAAAGTAGTACTTCAATAGTCTCTCACAAATTAAATTCACTAGAGCGTGTTTGAAAATTCATTCCCGCAATCTGCATCCCCCACTTTGCGGTC
>UQAW01000030.1 GCA_900539175.1 uncultured Lachnospiraceae bacterium | reverse complement strand
TCATGAATGGTGATGTCTGCGCCAGCAGACATGTCCGTTTACTATGAAAGTCCCGTACAGCGGCCATGACCCGGAGTGTGCTGGCACGCGCAGGGTCATGGATATTGAACGGGCAAGCCAGTATGAGTAAGGAGGGCGATAGCCCGGATTACTCATACTGGCAGCGATTGCAGGAGCGCGAAGTGCGGAGCAATCGACTTTCATATGCAGACAGCCAAACTCATGTAGGTATATCAATACCATTCAGAAGTTTAGCACGTATTGACAAACCCGTCAAGCTTCATAAGAAATATTCCTCGATTTGAAATATGCATCCGTCTCAGATCACATGGGAACTTATCAACCAAAAAGTGCTGCAAATAGATGATGTTCTATTTAACTCCGGCTCATGAAATCGTCAGCTTATCCAGATAGTCTCCGATGGTATTATAATAATCACCGAAAACTCCCTCAATTACGTTAAAGTCTATTCCGTACCAATACTCATCTTTCAGTATATAAACTCCACGATGGTACATACTGTAACCATTATCATCCTCCATGGCTTCATAAGCATAAACCTCACACGCTAAAGCATCTGATAATGTGTCATTTTTTCCACTCTCAGAGAGAGCCCAATTCTTCTGACTCAGCCATGTGTTCAAACCTTCCTGAATATCAGCGACAGATGCCTGACCACTCTCCCACTGATATTTCAGTTCTTCATCACATTGATAACATTCACGGCTGATTCCCTCTTCTGTAATTGTTGATTCAGTTCTTATCCAATTATCGGCATCCTCCAGATGAGGGATCACTCTTCCAAAATCTGTCTGTTCAACAGGTTCTTTATTCTGATTATCCTGTTGGTGCTGTTGATCAATTTCATCAGCCTCAACCTGCGCCTGCGCCTGTTCTTGCTCCTGGGCAATCGCTTCCTCCTCAGAATTTGCTTTTTCTGTCTCCGGTACGGTTTCCCCGTCTTCTGCACTGCTTGAACTATCGGCCGAAACGCTTACCGAAGTGTCAGACTTTTCTTTTTGCGAACATCCCGCTGCCGACATCACCATTGCACCCACAAGAAACAATACCATTGCTTTTCTTTTCACTTTTTTAAACCTGCCTTTCTTTCAGATACTCCTATTTCCATACATACGGCAGTTGACTTGTCACCAGGTTGCCGTTTTTGTCCTTTACATCTACATAAACCGTATAAGAACCTGCAGCCGACGGGTTGCAATATGCCTTATTGCTTGTGCTGAAATCACGGAATATCGTTACATTTCCATTACCCACGCGATAAAAACGATACTGCAGTTCTCCTTCTCCACCTTCTGCGCTTACTTCAAAGCAGACAGAGGTTCCTTTCGGCTGCGGAGATACTTTACTAACTGCCATATTCTTAATTTGAAGTTCTCTGGAAGGAGCGCCCCAGCTATAAGTGAGACTTGCCTTTGCAGTATTTCCTGCTGCATCTTTTACCTCCACCAAAATCGTATAATCTCCTGCTGCCGGTGGATTGCAATATGCCTTTGTTCCTGCTGCATAGTCACGGATCACTGTGGTCTTTCCATTGAATACCCTGCTGAAACGATACTGCAGACTTCCGGTTCCTCCCTCTGCTTCCACATTGAAGCGTATGCTTGTTCCCAGCGGCTGCGGAGAAACTTGGGATGCGGTAAGAGATTTAATTGTGATTTTCTCAGTTTGTTCTTCCCATGTGTATTGAAGCTTTTCCGTAGCAATATTTCCGGCGCTGTCTTTCACATCCACATAAATAGTATAAGTTCCCGGGTCCGGATTGCAGTAAGCCACGTTGGAAGCCTGATAATCCCGGAATACCTTAATTGTATTATCTTTCATCCGGTAGAAACGGTATTGCAGGATGCCGCTTCCGCCTTGCGCATTTACGGTCAGTTTTACACTGCTTCCCTTCGGCTGCGGTGACTGTTTATCCGTCTGAATCTCTGTGATCTTCAGAGTTTCTCCCGAAGCCCTCCAACTATAATCCATGGAAGCTGTCGCTGTTTTTCCTGATTCATCCTTTACTTCTACGTATACTTTGTAATCTCCTGCCGCAGGATTGCAGTAAGCAGTTGCACTCTTTCCATAATCACGGAATATCGTAGTTTTTCCGTTTGCCACACGATAAAAACGATACTGCAGTGCTCCTTTTCCGCCTTCTGCTGCTGCGTCCAGTCTGACAGAAGTTCCTGCCTGCTGCGGTGACTGTTTATCTGCTGTTAATTTTACCTGAAGTTCCGGAACCGGAGTAACAGTTGGTGTCGGCGTGTTGGTTGGTGTTGGCGTCGGCGTATTCGTCGGTGTTGGCGTTGGTGTATTCGTCGGTGTTGGTGTCGGCGTATTCGTTGGTGTCGGCGTTGGTTTTACCGGTTTCACCACTTCTTCCAATCCATTTTGTCCATACTTCCCATACGCAACTACATCAAAGCCTACACTACCCGGTGCCTGATTGCTTCCGTCATTGAATAATACTTTCATGCTACTTGCCGCCGGAGTTTTAAATACGTATCTGTAAACACCATTCGGCAGTTTCTCCATTGAAGAACCAGGCCATCCACTGGTAACTGTAGTACTGTCCCCATAGTAAATATAAGCATTCAACGAATTGCCCCAACTCTTCGGCTTGCTAAAATAAATTGCCGTATAGCCATCCGGAACTTCTTCATAATCATATGGCGGGACCGTAACAGTGACAGTCACCTGATCCTGAATCCCATTTTTAGAAGTGGCTGTAATTACGGCTGTTCCTTCATCCTGCGGAGTGATGACTCCATTTTTTACGGTTGCCACATCTGTATTGGAAGAAGTCCAGCTTAAGGTCTTATATTTTGCATTTTCCGGTAAAACTTCCGCATTGACGGTATAGGTCTCACCTAAGTTCATAGAAATCTGTTTCGGACTTAATTTAACATCTGTAACCTGAATTACATCCCCGCCAATCTGATACTGGCTGATGTATCCGCTGTTGTTATAAAGACCGCCGTTTTGGAAGGACGCCTCTGCGCTTGTAGAACTGCCGTTTGTGAATACCACACGGAGTCCCTGGGCATTGCCGCTGTACTTGCATGCATAAACCTGATCTTTTACATTGGTCATTGGAAGACTTTCTACAAGATTACCATTGGAACCGAATAAGTTTGCTGTTACCTGAGACCATCCGGCTTCATTGTTAAAGTAGATACACTGCTGCTGAGCCGTTTCCACAGAACTGTTTGTGTAGAGATATTTTCCGTCCTGCCCCACTTTTCCGGGAGCCGGTGTCTTGGAAGTATTCAATACATAGACACGTAAATTTCCTTTTCCGGAACAATCTGCAGTCAAAGTACCATTTGATACTTTCTTTGGTTCCCCGGTAATACAATCAACATAGGTACCATTTGGAATATTGTTAAATGTTGCAGTGCCGCTTACGGTTACCAGTGCAAAACTGTCTGTATTATCATCTGTATAACGTCTCTTGTACGCCATATCATTTCCACTGATGTCAGATACGGAATACTGTCCTTTACGCAGTGCCGGAACCGCCTGACGGATCTGGTTCAGACGCTGAATATGCAATGCCAGCGGATGACTCAGTGTTTCTGCTGTAGTACCGTTCGCTCCGAAATACTCTGCGAAATCGGTTGTCAGTACATCTCCCTCGATATGATCTCCAAAATATGCTCTTCCTGTCTCGCTAATGGCAATATTTGGTCCTTTGTCAATGACAGCGCCTTTCTGGAATTCAATCTCCGAACCATAATAGATACACGGAATACCACGGAAGGTAAACATCAGACTTAAGTTCTCCGCCCAGGTATCCTGAGAACCGGCAAAACGCTGATCGGAAGGAGCCTGATCCGGTGCATAGTCATGGGAGTCTACATAAGTGACATTCCAGGTAGCATCGTTGTAAGATCTATCATTATCTACAGCAACGCGGAATGCAGAATGTGCATTCTCAAAATTCCAGTGCATCGGAAAGTCGATGACACCCATGCCGGATTTCTGACTGTAATCCGGCTTATGATAATCATTTCCCTTCAGTAACGCATTGTCACTTGTAGGCTGCGCATCCACACTTAAATTATCATTGTAATTTTGTTTTGTAGAAGCTTCATTTACAGAACTGTCCGTCTCGCTCCAGGGATAACTCTTTGATTCCTTCCATGTATAAAACGGCGAAGATAACGGCGGAACTCCCTTATTCCATACCTCACGCACTCTTGTACAAACTTCTCCGAACATATAAAAACTATCGTTTCCGTTTGCTTTCGCCGCTTCATAAAACGGCTCTGTTAATGCGTTGTTAAATGTCAGTCTGGATATATGCTTTGTCGTATCTACACGGAAAGCATCTACCCCCATATCAATATACTGTTTATAAGCATTCTGCAGATATTTATATACCGTTGGATTTTCTGTATTTAAATCCACACAGTCATCTGCAATCTGGCCTGTCTGACAGGAATATTCCTCCCATCCCATACTGCCGTCATGGTGATAAATATTATTTACATCATGATTTACACCATCCATATTCTTCATCAGGGTCAATCTTGCCTGATACTGAGCAAAAGGGGTAAGGCTGTCATAGTTCTCAGGAAGCCCGGATCCCTCGATCTTCTTCAGGCAGGCAGAAGTATTCTGATCTCCCTCCTTATCAAAAATCGGGAAAAGATTTCTTTCACCAAAATTTCCTGTATGGTTGAATACGACATCCTGTATGACTTTCAATCCTTTTGCGTGTGCGGCATTGATAAAATCCTGATACGTAAAATCATCAGATTCATATCTGGGATCCACTTTTGTAAAATCAAGCGCATGATACCCATGGTAATCATAACCGCTGCAATTTTCTACAACCGGTGTAATCCAGATTGCCGTAAAGCCAAGCGCCTTTATGTAATCCAGTTTTTCAGCAAGACCTTTAAAATCTCCTCTCCACTCCGGATCATTTTCATCATCATACTGTGTTCCATCCCAGCACTGTACATTATTGCCAGTGTCTCCGTCATAAAAACGTGTTGTCATAACAAAATAGATTGATTCATCTCTGAAATCTGTTCTGCTGTCTGCAAAGATTACACCGGATGAACTTGCCGTCTTCGTTGCATCACTTTGAGAAATTGCTGCCTGTGTCTGTATGATAGCATCCGGATAATACCCAATGCTTAAACTTGTAATGGAAGTAACTGCACTCAGAAAAAGTGCAATTAATTTTTTTCTTTTCATTCTCCATGTTTCCTTTCCGAATTTTCTGCTTTCATTCGTTTTCTTTATATATAAAACAGGGACTGCCTCACTTACCTGTTGTGCGCAGCCCCTGTTGCGTGCTCAGCGCAAATCTTTCACCCAAGCACTGATTTCATTCTTTAATTCCACTGATACAGCATACTCTCTGTCGCAGTATTCCCTTCACTATCCTTTACTTCTACCTGAATAATATAAGTTCCGGCGGCAGGATTACAATATGCTGTTTTTGTTGAGCTATAGTCACGGAATACCGTTGTTTTTCCATTTCCCACACGATAGAAGCGATACTGGAGATCTCCTTTTCCTCCTTCTGCTTCTACTGCAAAACGAACAGATGTCCCTTTCTTCTGAGGCGATACTTTGGAAGCCGTCAGAGATTTAATTTTGAGTTCTGTGCTCGCGCTGCCCCATGTATAGGTCATGCTCTTTGTTGCAATATTGCCGTTTGCATCCTTTACATCTACATAAATCGTATAGGTTCCCACTGCAGGATTACAATACGCTGCACTGCCTGACGCATAATCACGGAATACCGTTGTCTTTCCATTGATCACGCGATAGAAGCGATACTGCAGTGCTCCGCTGCCACCCTCTGCTGTTACACTGAAGCGGACAGATGTTCCTTTTGGCTGCGGAGAAGCTTTAGAAGCATCAAAGGATTTAATTACAATCGGGGTTTCATTACTACTCCATGTATAAGTCATTTCCTTATTTGCTGTATTGCCGTCTGCATCTTTTACTTCCACACCGATTGTATAAGTTCCGGCGGCAGGATTGCAATATGCACTTGCACTCTCTGCAAAATTACGGAAAACTGTTTTCTTGCCGTTTAATACACGGTAGAAACAATACTGCAGTGTTCCATTTCCGCCTTCTGCCGCTGCAGCAAAACGAATGGAAGTACCTTTTATCTGCGGTGACTGCTTATTGGCAGTAAAGGACTTAATTGTAATCGGCTGATACGGATCTTCTCCTTCCCCAACATAAGTCTTGCTGCACTCTGTTACTATGCCTTTGCCGTCTGTTACTTTAACGCCAATTGTGTGTTCTCCGCTGCGTGGAGACCATGTATAAGTATCTTTACCTGAATTCTGCACTTCTTTGCCGTCAACCAGGAACTGATATGTATAAGTTCCGTTACCGCCTTCTGCAATGGCTTTCAATGTCAACGCTGTGGTAGTTGCCTGCGGTGAAGAACGGTCAGCGCCAAAGTTTACGGTCATAGTTCCTGTGCCGACAATCGGCGTAGGTGTAGGTGTAGATGTCGGTGTAGGTGTAGGTGTCAGACCTGATTCGCCTGCTCCAAGACGTGCAAGCGGTACGGTAATTCTGTCTTCATCCTCTTTTTCTGCCGTTGTAGAGTCATCATGGCTATACGGTTCTGTTGCATGATCCAGCATTGTCATATCCATAGGGATACATGCCGTTCCACTCAAACCAAAAGTAGAAATATGCATAACACCGATTCCATTGTTTTCAATATCATTCTTAGATACGCCAAGTGTTGCAAGCGGAATGGTCATAAGATAGAACGTATCCTGTGCTTTGCTGTGATTCGTTGTCAGGAAATCAGTCCAGTTCGCAGATGCATCCAGCAAATCCGCCGGTTTATATCCCTGATAACCATTCGCATTGATTCCGTAAAGAGAGGATCCAAAGAATCCATCCTCATATTTGAAGGAGATTCCTCCCTCCTTGAATCCAACTGCCGTGTCATAATTAAAGTATCCGTCTGTATCTGCTCTGAACAGTGCAGGCTGTCCAACACCAGGTTTACTGGAGAAGCACAGCAGTGCATCAACGGCTGTATCGTATTTGATCGGAAGACCCCATACGTAATCAGAATAATTTACGGCGCCTGTTTTATCATCCGTACCCTTTGCGCTTCCGTCACTGGTCACACCGGTTCCCAGATTCAGTGCAAGTACCTGCGGAATATCACCGTTCCATGGCTTACCGTTGTCACTGATCGGATAACCCTGAGCCGGATCAACAACATCTGTTACATTTACAAACTGCCATCCCAGATAGAGATTTGTATCATCCCATGCGCCATAAAGTGCATAGGTATCATATACAGGTCCTTCATGTGCACCGCGGAAGGTACGTGCATCATCATTTGCTACGCCCTGTGCGATAATCATGGATTCATCAAAATCTGACGCACTGCTGATTGTCTTGTATTTACCCTTCTGGCTGTTCGGATTTGTCGCATACTTGCCGCCCAGTGATTCAGAAGATGCTGCACTTGCAACTGCTGCACTTGCCGCCTTAGCCGTCGCTGCGGCTGCCTTTACGGATGTCTCATACTGTGTATAGCCACCGTTTTTCTGAGCGTCAAATTTTTTGTGATAAGTAAAGGTCACTTCCTTTGTCTCAGTTCCATTTGTTGCCGTAACTTTTACTTTTACATTACTGTCTGCAATCTTACCCTGTCCGATTACTACTTTTGCAGAATCTGTAAAATCTTTTACCGGACCATCATCTACACAATATGTACCACTCACTGCATTTTTCAGTGTCAGGGTGATTGTTTCTGATTCTGTATCAAAGGTGCTTCCGTCTGCAAGAGAGGAAACGATATCCAGTTTCTTTTTGGATTCTACTTTTACCCAGGAACCATCTTTGTAAATCATGGATGTTCCGTCTGTCCAATCCATACCCGGCTGCTGTGCACCAGGAATCTGGTTACCACCCTCATTGAAGATTACTTTTGCGCTTGTCCATCCTTCCGGCATGTTATATGCATAGATACCGCTTCCGAGACTTACCATGGAAACTCCCGGCCATGCACCGTTATTCAATGTTTCACTTACATAAGCATAACAGTTTAAATTGCTTCCCCATCCGGAAGGCTTCTTGATATAAATGTCATAGCTTCCATCAACCAGATCATCCCCCGGATCTACCGTTGGTGTAGGTGTCGGTCCCACACTATAGGTACTCCAATTGCCGTTTTTGTAAATCATGTTTCCGCTCAGAGCCAATCCATCTTCCATATCCGTCGGATATCTGCGGCTGTTGTCTCCGCCGAAGAAAATTACCAATGGATCCGAAATATTGTCCGGAACTTTATATTTGTAGAGATTTCCGGATACTTTTTCCATCTTCACGCCCGGCCATGCCGCATTCTCTAATTTTGCTATTGTTTTACTATAAGCATAGCAATATGGCTCATTCCATCCGGAAGGAAGCTCAATATAAGCAACATTTCCTTCACCAGGAACACCGGTTGGCGTAACGGTTGGGGTAACAGTTGGGGTAACGGTTGGGGTCGGTCCGTCACGATAAATATCCCATGTTCCATTCCTGTAAATCATGGATCCGGTTAATGTCAATCCGTCTTCCATATCTGCCGGATAACGATGACTGTTATCTCCGCCATAGAAAATGACCATTGGATCAGATACACTATCCGGAACTTCATATCCGTATGTATTTCCAGACACTTTCTCCATCTTCACACCCGGCCATGCTGCATTTTCTGCACCCGCTTCATTGTAAGCATAGCAATATGGTTCACTCCATCCGGACGGCAGCTCAATATAAGCTATATTTTTTCCGACTTTTGTAAATTTATATGTTCTCTCAATCGCTCCTGCTTCTCCCTGCGCTTTCAGAGTAACTGTTACGCTTTCTCCCTCCTTCAGGGTTGTTCCTACTGTAATAATTGTACCATCAGTATAAGAACCGCTGGCTCCTTCTGATGTTTCATAAGTTGCATTTGTCACATTCTTTGCTGACAATTTTACATCCAGGCTCGCAGAACTGAACTTATCAGAACCACTGGTGGAAGTTGCACTTACACCTGATTTGGAAGGATTATAAATAACCGCTACTTTCTCCCCATCCAGCTGACCGGAAAGTTTTCCATCGGATACATTAAAGGTTCTTCCGGATACCTGATCGGTGTAATCACCGTCAGCCAAAGAAGTCGGTACATTATTAAGGCTTGCTGCAGCGCCCAGATTTACAATACAGGTACCTTCTGTACCACGATCAATCTGCAGGATCTGACTGTTGCCATTCGGATTTCTCAGATATTCCGACTGACCAGCCATTGCATTACGGAAAAAGTTCACTGCTGAAACTTCTTTGGACTTGAATTCATTGTCACCCTTGGCACCAATGACATTATCGCCCCAACGATTTGACCAGCCGTTGGAATTATTCGGTCTGCTGTAAAACAGCGGTGTTCCGTCTTTTCTTGCTGCGATAACCGCCCATGCAAGACGAATCTGCGTTTTACTTAAGTCCACAGATTCTCCCTTATTACAGTAGGTATCATGAGACTCTACCCATGTTACCAGGCGTCCTGGAGTAGCATGCAGCCAATTTGAAATATTTCCGGTGCTGAAGTCTTTACTCTGTACTGCGCTTCTCAGTTTTCCACCATAGCTGCTGGCTGTCATACGCATATACTGCGCATATTCTGCTTCCGGAACATTATCTCCCTGGAGCACTTCACCATAAGTAAAGACACGATCCTTATCTTTCAGAGTCAGACCCTTTACTGATTCCATACCGGTAGCTACGGGCCAGAAATTATTTCTGCTGCTCTTTGGATCTGTCGGATCGGAAGGTACACCAATATGCTTTGCTGTATCATAACGGAAACCGTCCGCACCACACTCGATCAAATCATTTAAATACTGCAGGAAATAATGCTGAAAATCCGGATTCTCTGTATTTACATCCGGAAGTCCGCCCATCTGCCCTGTCGTACACTCAAGACGATTTCCCCATTGATGAATCTCATTAAATCCGTTGGCATGGAACAGATTATTTCTTCCTCCCACGGCATTATAAAGATCCTGAGAAACCTCATCCAGATCAGGGGTTACATGATTCGGAATAACATCAACGATGACCTTAATGCCGTATTTGTCAGCCTCCTGGCACATTGCTTTAAAGTCATCTCTTGTGCCTAACTGGTAGTTACCGATCTTCCAGTCTGTCGGCTGATAATGCCACCACCAGCATCCATCGGTTCCATGCTCCGTATCATTTCCCATGATTTTCATATTGGGACATGTATCATTACAGGTGTTTGCAGGTGAGGTCTGTACGGTTGTAAAACCTGCAGCTGCAATATCTGCCATATTCTGTTTGATCGTGTTAAATGACCAGCACCAGCAATGTAGAATAGCACCATCCTGTATATTCTCGGTCAAATTATTTTGCTCGGCAACTGAAACTGCTGCTTCCGCCGTAATTGCACCTGTCGGGATACCTGTTCCCGGAACACCGGTCAGGATCATCGCAAGTGCCATAACCAATGCTAATATTCTACTAAAAAGATTCTTGTTTGTCTTTTTCATGCTCAGCATTATTCTCCTTTTTTCCTTTCCTAATAAGAACTATCCATAAACTCTTTTTGGTTCATTTCAACTATAAACAGGTATCATCCGGTTCTTTTTTCTATAAATTGTATCCCTCCTTTCTATCAGATTACCTTTTGATTTCACAAAACTCACAATTTCTTCCTATCTATAGTCCTTGATCTTAATTATATATACCTATAGCTTTGAAACAATGTCATTTTTTCGTGAAATATTTATATTTTTGATGCTTTTTTGAAGAAAAACATTTTTTTTGCACAAAAAAATACAACCGCCCAAGCAATACCATACGCTTAAGCAGTTGTACTTCCTCTTTTAACCCGAAAATCAAAGCAGTTCACTTTATCCATCAGCCGCGCTTTTTCCGGATATTGCTTATAACAGACAAAACCGCTTTCCGTTTCATATAAACAATGAAACATGCCGCAATAATTAATACATAGCGCAGGAACGGTCTGTCATACAGGGAAATAACCAGTATTCCCCCCGCTAAAACAAGGATCATAAGGAAAATCAGCCGCGCAGTCCCGAATATCTCTTCTGTGTCTGACATTTTTTTTATGCAATGACACATGTAGACATAATGGGAAATAGAGAATATTACATAGCAGACTAACGTCGTATAAGCAGCGGCGATATATCCGAACCACAGAATACCGAAATAATTCAGAACAATATTCAGCAATGCACCTGCCATGGAAATAAACATCGTAAACTTATTTGCATCAAAAAAGAATTCTATATTCGCAAATGAAGTATATGCAAATGTAAAAAACATACTGATGGCAACCGGCGGGATTACATAGACAGCTTCATAATATTTGCTGTCCGCCAGGATTTTTATAATTTCGGGAGCACAGGCTGAAAACAAAAGCGCACAGCCTCCTACGAAAATATAAATCAGAAATAAATGATTCCCCATCTCTTTCATTCTTTTTTTCTCAAGCTGCTCATACTGCCAGGGCACCAGGGCATTATTGATGCTCTGGGTTACAATTTTCATAATCAGGCCGGCATTATATGCCACACTGTATATACCAGCTTTTGAAACATCCACCATTTTCTGAATCATAATCCGATCAAACTGATCCAGAATATATTGTGAAAAATAATGAAGCAGCAGGGGAAGATTAAACAGTAGTGCAAATTTTGCATATTCCGCACAGAATAATTTCTTCCCCTTACGCAGATTATAAACAAAAAGGACGCCTCCGAAACAAATATTTACAAATATGCAGGAGAGAATCCTTGCAATCCCCTTTTCTTCCGTCAAAAGTACTGCAATAACACCGATTGCAGCATTTAAGGCCGCCATCAGCAAGGTTCGGAACACCACCGGTTTATAGATATATTCATAACGCTTCCGTATGGTCCAGAAATCAATTGCCGGCACAAGATATAACTCTGCGAACATCGCCAGCATAATATAAGTCGGCAATTCCGTAATTGCATTAATCTGCTTTCGGAAGATCAGATAAATCACAAGTACAATTGTTGTAAGAATACAAGTCAGTGTCTGCATGGTTGAAGTATAGCCATCCCGGTCTGCCTTATACTTGCTCATACCTTTGCTGAACACAGACCAGTTCAGCCGTAAAGTCGTAATAATTGTAAAAATCTGCAGCCAGGAATTGTATACACTGAACTGTCCATACTGTTCCGTCGTCATCAGCCGTGTGAAAACAGGTGTTGTAATAAGCGAAATACACTTTTGAACAACACTGCAGATCATAAACCAGATTGTCGCTTTTGCAGCAATCGGTATGGAGTTATATTTTTTCAAAATTTTATTGATATGCCTCATTGTGTTCTCCCACCAAACAGCCGTTTTTTTGTATTTCTTAAAAACATCCACCCTCTGGTGCGCTTGAAATTCCTGATCAGCATCTCCTTATGCACCCCCGCTTCCTTCACTGCACGTTCAAAATCGTTTCCCGACTGGTATGCCTTTAGAAATTTCTTCCTGTATTTATGCGGTACAGCCGGACCACGGAGCTGATGATTCCCCTGTACAGCTTCTTCCACCTCACGCTCCTCATACAAGATGCTGTTTTTTATACTTTTGAAAATCTTTTCTCCCTTTTTTGTATTTACAAGTACGACAGAAATCTTACCCTTTTGTTCTGTTTTTAACCTGGAACGATTCAGTCCCCAGAAGTCACCCATCGTCAGGTCACCGACGCGGGCGGGGGCAGCGTAAGGACACTGATAACAATTTTCCCGGAAGATC
Organism: uncultured Lachnospiraceae bacterium; assembly: GCA_900539175.1. Lineage (GTDB taxonomy): Bacteria > Bacillota > Clostridia > Lachnospirales > Lachnospiraceae > Novisyntrophococcus. Next base: position 24,752 of record UQAW01000030.1, on the reverse strand, counting down.
ATACTTTTCATAAATGCATGGAAATATGTATCATGAAATTTATCCGCGCAATATACAACCTCCTGATCTTTCTTCAAAGTCAAAGAATACTCCTCTTCTCCCCCGCGGAATGAAATCCCGTTTACCTTTTTACCTTTTGTCACAGATGAGATATGCTGTGCAAGATATGCCATCGGCGGTACACCATGACATATAATATCTACGCAGCAAAGATTTTCATCGTCTCTTCCGAGATAACTTCTCAGCCCCGCAATCTGGCATGGCGTACCTGTAAACAACACTGGCTTTCCTGTTTTCAACTGCTTGTCCACATCCTTATAGGAATACCCGATATCGCTTTGCACATATTTTGAATTACGAAACCTTTTTCCCTCTTCCTGCTGATCCGCACGGGAATGACACACACTTCCTTCCTTACTGACCGATGCGCCGTAGACTTTTCCCCCATCCAAAAGAAACTGTTCTGCCAAAATTGCTCCGATTCCTCCGGAAGCCGACTGCCGCCGTTCTTCTTCCTCTCTCCGCTGCGCTGCATAACACCTCAGCGGCACATGCTTTTCAACCGGATGAAGACTCGGACATACCTTCTTACATAATCCACATTTTATACATTTTGCAGATTCTATCTGCGGGACTGTCCTTCCGTATGTATCCACTGTACAGTGAATGGCCTGACGGGGACACTTATTCATACAGGCAAAACATCCCGTACACTGATCCGCCGGACAGATCTCATAAGAAAACCTGCCTTGTTTCTCACAAACTGCCCCTTCCACTGCATCCTTTAAATGTTCAAGAGAAGTCCGGCGCAGTTTCTGTAATCTCTCTTCCACCACATCATAATTCACCTGCGATCCGGACAGTATAGATGCCATCCTGCCTGCGTCTGCCTGTTTCCGTTCCACCGCACGGCTGCAAAGCCCCATCTGTGCAAGTATCTGCGTAGTTTTGGGACTTGTCGGAATTGTTATAAAATTTGCATGATTTAAAATACTGAGAATCGTACCATGAAACGTTGTTGTTATCACAGCTTTACATTTCCGGATAAGGCTTCCAAATTCCAGCGGTGTACATTCACATTGATAATCACACCAATCATGATAAAAACAGCAGGATACGGTCTTTAACTTTAATTTTTCAGCACACCTTTGAATTTCCTTTTGCTGTCCCGGAGTCAGATAATACGCATAAATCAGCATACATTCATTCTGATCAATATAGGAATCGTCCAGATCATTTCCGTATTCCGAAATCGGAAGCAACATAGTAGGATCACAAACCAGACTGGATGGAGCATCTATATACCTGTCTGCCAGAGACTTTGTTCTTTCATCCCGGACAAGGACCGCTTTCAGATTCCGCAAATCATTGATAATCTCCGGATATTTGTCATAAGCTTCTATTTCTGCATCGCCAATACTTGCAGCATAAGAAATTGCCGGCGAGAGATTTCTTCCCCAGAAAATCCCTTTTCTGAAAACATCTTTATTAATATTCCAGATCTCATCACTTCCCAGAATATACAAATCCGGATCACATTCTTCCGGATTCATCACTTGAAACTCTGCCTGATCTTTCAAAAACAATTCCAGTTTCCGCTTGCCAAATGCTACTTTACGCCGGAATTTCCACGGAAATACTTTATCACGCTTTGATACCGGCTTTTTCTTATAATACAGATTACGGATATATGCTTCCTCTCTGGTCCGCAGATGTATAACCGTATGTCCCATATTCTCCAACACCGCTTTGAGACAATATGCCTGAAGATACGCTCCATAATTTGCCGAGTCAAAAGGGGTAATAACCGCTATATTCATGAATACTCTCCTTATTTTTCATTTAAAGCACGCATTATATAATTTCTGGATTCCTCCGCCAGCTTCTGCCGCCTGACATTAACTGCACTGTAGTTTATCTCCTGCTTGAGTGATACTGTTTTCAGTTCCCCGCAGGAAATAAAACGTCCGGGAATCCCAAATAATTCCAAAACATTGCAGATCCGCTCATCCGGTATCAGTTTTTTATCTCCGTCAACACGTCCGATCGAATAGAATTTCTTTTCATAAATCAGGGAAAATGCAGTGCCGTGAAAAGAATTTGTAACAACAAATTCCGCATTTCGGATCAGGCTGAGAAAATCTTCCGGAGAACTTGTTTTCAGGCAAAAATGTATCTTTTTTCTCGTAAGCATTACCTTTGCGCTGCTTCTTCCCGTATACAAGGTATATACCGGCAATTCAAGCCTGTCCGAAAGAATCTCTGCCGCCTTTACCGCATAATCGCTGAAATTGACCGAATAAAAAAATATATAAGGTTCTTTAATCAGGCGGGAGCTGCAGATTTTATCATATTCTTCTTTTTTCCATAAGAGCGTGGGATCAAGTACAACCGAAATTTCCTTTTTTTCCGAAAGAAAAGACGAAAGACTCTCCTTACCGGATCTCTCGCGCACAGAAATTCTGTCAAAATCCATCAGATAATCTTTCAGTTCCTCTTTATTGTCAAGTGTATCAAGTATCCCCCCATTGATACTTACCGCATAAGAGATCTTTTCTGCCCGACGGGCAAACGGCAAAAAGAAATTGATATCAAAATCTTTTGCGTCCGGATTCCAGATCTGATCGCTGCCGCAGATCAGAACATCATACGCACGCACAATATCTTCCAGATTTCCGCCACATTCATATCTTTTATCACTCAAATGCAGATATTTCTTTCGGAAATTCTCAAAGTTCTTTTTTCTGGTGAGAAGCGCCTTTAAAAAACAACAATTTATAAGATTATATTTTATATTGTCTAAAGAACAAGGTTTTCTTAAAATTCCGTACAAATATTTATAATTCTTTTGCTGATAGTCAATGATTTCAACAGGATTACCGATTTTTATAATCGTCTGAAGAAGCGCATAAGCCTGAAGTACAGAACCATAGTTTATAGATTTATGAAATGTCAATATACCTGCTTTTTTCATCTGTTCCCTTTCTTTTCATCCAAGCGTTCAAACGGCTCCGCCTCACAGGTTAATGTGAAACACGGCCATTCCTTACCCGGCTATAGATCTGCCCAATCTTAACTGCAACTCTGACACATTTAAACCGCAACAGATATACGACGGCTTTATAATATGCCTCCTGATACCGTCCGTCGGACAAATTCTGATTCTTTGTATCACAAATTATTTTTCTCACGTATGCTCTTGAGCTGATCTCCCTGTATAATGCAACTGCCTTTTTTTTCTCTTTAACATTTCCGATTTTCTCATTCATCCGCAGTATACATAACAAGATATACTTATTTTTTGCCCTTTCATATTCTTCCCTGCCGGTATTCCAGGAATTCAGGAGCTCTATCAGTTCAGACCGGTTCTCCAGATGTGCAAACGAATCATTATGAGTGACCGAGGCCATATTCACACGGTATTGGTACACTGCTTTATCAAGCAATCTCACGTTCCTGCAATACATAAGATAGCGGACATTAAAACACAAATCTTCGCTTAGACGAATACCTGCCGGAAAACGAATCTGATTCTGCTCTATAATATTTCTTTTGTACAATTTTCCCCAACATGCAGAAAAAAACATCGGATGCATAAAAGCATACCTGCTCATCTGACTTTTCATTCCGGAATAATCGAAGGTCGCTTCTATGATCTCACTTGCCTGTACCGTACTTAACTGTTCTGAATATGAAGCGTCCTCATCTGCTCTTAAATAATTACAATAAACTGCGTCTGCAGATTCATCCAGGGCTTCCCGCATAGAATCGATTGCATACTCACATAATCTGTCGTCCGCATCTGCAAAACATACCCACTCACCGGAAGCCCGCTCCATGCCGATATTTCTTGCCGCTGAAACCCCTGAATTCTCAATTTCAATGTATTTTATCCGGCTATCTGCCTTTTTATATGTTCTGCATATGCTTCCGCTTTCGTCCCCGGATCCGTCATTTACCAGAATAATCTCTATATTCTGATCTTTCTGACCCAGGATACTCTCAATACAATCTGTAAGATATTCTGCAGCATTGTAGACCGGAACAATAATTGAAATCATAGCTTTCCGGTTCATCTTCTCACCTCATTTTTCTATACGGCATAATCATCGCCGCAATTAATATAAACATATGAAATGTCAAATCATATAAACAGCATCCTGTCACAGAATAAAAAATAAAAAAGACTCCCATTCCCACGCTGACAGCTATATTTATTCTTTTTCCACTGTCATTGACTTCACAATGTTTATTCAGTATAAGGGCATTTCGCATAAAAGAATACAAGGCCCCTGTCACTATGAGCGTTCCAACAATACCCACTTCACAAAGTAACTGCAGATAAACATTATGCGTGTTTAAAAATTCAGATCTCCCCGCATAGCCGCTGAAAAGATTCAAGGCATACGAATATCTGTAACCGGACCACCCGATTCCAAAAATCGGACTTCCTTTAAACAAATCAACTGCCAGCATCCACATGGGAATCCTTCCGCTGGTAATATCACCGTATCCACCGTCCACGAAACGTCCGAGAACTGTCTGAAACACTTCAGGCATGATTTCATACATCACAGCTAATATAGTTACTGCTCCTCCCATTGCCGCAATTACCTTAAAAAGTTTATTTCCTCTCTTTTCGGGATTGACAAGATAATAAACAAAAACTACAGCCAATACACCAAAACACAGGTGCGCTCTTTTTGCTGTCAGCATCAGCGCCACCAATGTAATTGCTATCGCAAAGGCTTCCCTCTTTGTCCGCATCTTTTTTGGCTTTACAATATAAGTACATGCCAGTACAAGAAACAAAATGACGATATATGTGGCATTTTGTGAATAATGTGTCGTGATTCCGGCGCAGTAACCGGTTAATCCTTTATTTGTGCCTGTAGGATAACGCCCCCATAAATTTACCATGACAGCGTAACTGCCTCTGAATATAAAAAAAATGATTGTAGCCGCCACATGCAGGGATCCCCACATAACGGTGTATTTTTTTAGTTTATCCTGCCAGCCGCTTATACCCGATAAGACTATTGCTATCCACAAATACAAGAGAAACAAAAGTTCTGTGTTATATGTGCCGTGTCTCAATTCTGCATTTCTCACCAGAGAGAGAACCCCGACTAGTATCCATGGAAGCATCTTTTTTCTTCCGTAAGTAGCTTTTCTGCGGCTCAGAACTGCCCCTGCCGTAATCATGGCTCCTCCAAGAAAAACCGCAGACATATACCATCTGTCCGCTAACAACGCGCGTATCAGCTCATAGGTAAATACACATCCAACTATGATAAACAGCCCAACATTTATCAAAAATACACTGGGTTTGAATCGTCGAAAGCTCATTTCTGATTCTCCTTAATTATATGCGTTTATCTTCCTTTATCCAGATAAAACGACTGCATTTCCCGGGCAACCGCTTTAATATCATATCCTGCTCGTGCTACCTCATCACTATAGTCTCTCCTGTTCTTTAAGTTCCGCCCTTCCCAGATAGTATCTGCCCAATAATCTGCATCCCATCCATGCATCCTGTGGAAACATTCGGTAACATTTACTTCTTCTGCAATCGTATCCGCACCATATACCTGCAGTCCGCAAGTCTGCGCTTCAATCGCAGCAATTCCTAATCCTTCAAAATGCGATGGAAATATAAAAGCATCCATAACTAATAACATCTTGCGTATATCGTGCGTCACGCCATAAAAAATAACGGACTCCGACAATCCAAGAACTTCAGCTTCTCTCATAATTTCGGCTTTCCGAATTCCCTCTCCGACTAATAAAAGCACACTTTCCGGATGCTCTTTCTGAATTCTGGAAAATACTTTTAAAATAAAATCATGATTTTTCTGATATACGAACCTTCCAACATGCCCTATCACAAACTTACCTTCCAGATTCATCTCTTTTCTTGCTGCAATCCGGTCGTTTTCATTGTATTGATAATCTTCAACCCGGATTCCATTACGGACAAATCTGTACTTTTTTTCTTTTACAACCTTTTTCGGAAACATAAATTCTGCTGCTGACTCTGATATTGTAACATAATCTGTAACCGTAAAGGGCATTAATTTTTTATATACTCCCATAAACAGATCTCTTAGAGGAACACTCTTTTGATATCCATTATTATGAGAATGCAGAACAATGGTCCTTACTCCTGCCAGCCTTGCCGAAACAGCAACAATAACATCGTATGGAGTTGATGCATCTACATGGACAACATCATACTGCTCTTCTTTAAAAAGCTTTTTCATCCACACGATTTTCTTTACAAATTTGACAAATTTATTCTTAATGGGCTCCGTATTAACGATTTGTTTTTTTCCCCCTAACGCAACCGCCTCTTCTTCCAAGAACTCTTTTCTGTCCCGAAAAACCAGATAATCAAACCGAACCTTCTGCGGATCCATCAAATGATGGATCACTAACGTCAGTTTAGAAATTCCACCTGTGCTAAGCGGTGCCATATGGATGACTTTTACAGGTCTTTCCAAATGTTCCATCTCACTTCCTCCTAACCTTTTTTTCTTTCACCTGAAATATCCATAAGGGCGTCCGACAAATACCGGATTGAGTTTTCACGCAGCTTGCCTAACTTCTGATCAACACTTTTATAATCAATTTCCCGGTTGACAGAATCATAAATATTCTTCTGGTACCTGCGCTCAGCCAACCCCAAAAGACTGCACAGGCTGTCAATTCTTGAGTTTCTTGAATCTTTGCTATCCTCGCGGAATCGGTTAAAAGTTATAAATTTCTTATGATTTAAAATTGAAAAAACAGTTCCATGAAAAGAATCCGTCAAAATAAATTCCGCATTTCGAATCAAATTTACAAAATCTGCTGCATCAACATCAAACAGTCTGTCATCACCAAAGGACACATCCTCCTCGACAAAATGATCCAGAAACGGAATCGTCACAATTTTAAAGCCCGTGCTTTCTTTTAGTTTTGCCGCAATCTCCCGGTGCTCTTTATTGATGCCAAGAAAATAGCAAAAGATATATTTCCCGGAAATTAATCGCTTATCCGGAAAAAAAGAAAGCCAGTCATCACCGGAAAACAATAAGGTCGGATCTGCCACTGTAATGCTCTGTCTTCCTGTCAGCTCCTGAATCAGTTCCGAACCTTTTAATTCTCTGGAGCTTAAATATTGAAAGCGGTTCAGATAATTTCTTGTTCTCCTTCTCTGATACCAGGGAATCTGGCTGACACCAAAGCTGGTTGCATAAGCAATTTTCAACATCTGTTCCGGGACAAATTCCTGCGTATAAAAATGACTTCCAAGATTTCCCGGCAGCCAAAGCTGGTCGCTTCCTGTCAAACATGCATCATACGCTTCCGCTCCCCGTTTCAACGCTCCATACCCCAGATACGGACTTGATAAATTTCGAAAATACTTTTTTACAAACTCCTGAAAGCGTTGATTTCTCAATCTGATCTGATTTTCAATTTCTGGATGCTTTCCTATGCTTTTCTGCTTCTTAATTTTTTTAAGTTTTACTTTTACAAAATAAGGATTAAACAATCTGGGAAGTGATTTCAGGAGAAAAACGGGCGTTAACTTCTTTTTATAGCGAATAATTTCATAATCATACCCCAGACTCTCAACAATTTTCTGAGTAGCCAATACCTGCAGCTGACTCCCGAAATTTTTTGTATCATAACACACACACAAACCTATTTTTTCTTTGCTCATTTCCTCTTCACCTTATTCTTCATCACAAACTTGCTTATAGTATCCACTTAAAATCTCATGCATCTTTTTCATGCTGAAGCAGCTGTTTGCCTTTTCTATATTATTCATTGAGATCCTGCGGAGCAGTTCTGCATCTGTACTGCATACCACCAATGCTTCCGCCAATGCCTTCACATCGCCCGGCTCCATAATAAATCCATTTTCATCGGTAACAACTTCCGGAATTGCACCCACAGTCGTACTGATAATTGCCTTCCCTGCGGCCATTCCCTCCAAAATTGCCATCGGAAGACCTTCATTATAAGATGGCAGCACTACAGTTGAAACTTTCTTCAGCAGTTCCATTTTTCCATTAAAATCAACCCATCCGACAACGTCAATGTTCTTTTCCAGATGTTTTTCCTTAACCTGAGCTTTCACCTTATCAATTTCTCCGTCACCGGCCATATAAACTTTTATAGAAGGATTTTTTTTCACCGCAAGCTCAACGGCATTTACCAGGTCATAGGCTCCCTTTCGTTCGCCCAGACGCCCCAGTAAAACAAATTTATTTTGATTTTTATCCGTATCACAAACGGCAATTCCAAGCGTTTCCGTATCAATTCCGTTATTCAGCACCTCACAATTACAGATTCCTATGGTCTTTTCAAATTTTTCTTTCCAATCTTCTGATAAAGCCAGTACTAAATCAGCCTGTTTTAAAAAATCAGCAACCTTATGTTTCTTTTTTTCATTCAGATTCTCATAAAATTCCAGATATTTTGCTCCATGAATATGTATGATTGCTTTTTTCCCCGCCTTTTTTATCTTCTTCAGGTAATATCTTTTGCGGAACGTGCTGCCAAAAGAAGCCGTATGAATATGGAACAAATCATACCTCTTATAAGTCAAAAGAAATTTAACAAATGCAAATACGGAATAAGAAAATCGGGTCATAAGATTTCCATCGATATAGGAAGGATGTATCTCTATCTCAAATTTCTTATTTAAATATTTACTGTCCCTGATTCCCGCAATCACCGTGGCCATCCCGCCCCGGGAACCTGTATCACTTGGTCCTATTACTAATACTTTCATCTTCCGTCGTTCCTTTTCTGAATAATTATTTTTCCTGGCCGTCAATTACTTTTATCATTCAGGCTTTCTTTAAGATTTTTTTTGCGGCTGCAAGCAGCCCTGTATCTCTTAAAAATCTCCTGGCATAAAATTTTCCTCTTCCCGTCAGGTTGTCCCCCCCATACTTCTTCAATACAAACTCCATACCATGTATCTTATAATCATTCCAAAACTCCTGATATTGTTCCGGCTTTTTCGTACTTTCTACCAAATTATGATTATACTTTAAATAAGCATCATCCTTTACCGGCTGCAGTAAAATATTTTTATCTGCACACTGTTCCTTCATCCACGCCAGGAGCCGTTCACCCTTTTCCGAATGGGAAAGAACCAGAGAAACCCCGCCTTTCACTGATACCTCTGGCATGCACAGCTCTATTCCCCAAAAATCTGCAAGTGTTAAATCAGAACGGAAATTTCCCGGAAACCTGCAGCGAAAACAACTTTCTTTCATCAGAAGATTCTTTCGGAACAAATTCTGATAGGTACTGACACTAAGCGTATTGATACGCTTCACTCCATTCGAGAATTCTGCATAGATCGGATAACCCTTCCAGCCCCTGGGCTTGTAACGAAAGGAAAATCGAACCAGTTTTCCATGATTCTTTTTTTCCAGATATCTCACATACTCCATCCAGAATTGTGCATTGGGTGTTCCGTGACACACGATATCAACGCAATACAGCCTTTCACAGTTACATTTCTGTTTCTCAGCAAATGACCGCAACGCTGCAATCTGACATGGTGTACCTGTAAATAAGACACTATGCCCGCTTACAAGATTTTGGACAACCTCTTTATAGCAGCCATTCACACTTGATTGTACATATTTGGAACCACAAAACGGCAGACATTCTGTCAGCGTTGAAGCGGATGAATGAATCACCTGAAATTCATCATCAAATCTTGCACCATAGACAATTCCTTCCGATTCATTTTTAAAAAAAGTATCTGCAATCCCAAGAAAAGCCCCTCCCGAGGAAGACTTCTGTAAAATCTCAGTTTCATTTTTAAATGCGTATGCTTTTTCCATCTTTGTTCTCTCACTGTTTACTGATTGTAGAAATTTCGCGTATTACTTTTCTTATATATTGTTTTGCCTTTTTTCTTTCCTGCTCTAATTTAGAAAAAACAGCAGAAAAATCTATTTCTGACATAATTTTCTCTGTATTAGGAATATCCTCTGAACCTCTGTCTTGAATTCCAAACACTTTCAGAATGCTTCTGATTCTGGTGCTGGCTTTCTCAGGATATATTACCATGAATTTTTTCTGAAATAAAATCGAAAATACCGTCGCATGAAAGGAATCTGTGATCACGTACTGCGCATCACGAATCAAACCCAGATATTCTTCAATCGAAGGGCACCACTTCAGCCTGCCTTTTCTCACAATATCATGAAAATTATAACTGATATTATAAACCTTGAGTTTCTTTTCTTTCGCCACGTTAACCGCATATTGATCAATCCTGGGATCATGATGCAGATTGTAAGTCACTACATACTTTTTTCCGGAAAATTTATCCGATGTATATTTTGCCCACTCTTCTGCGCCAAACAGCAAAGTAGGATCCAGCATCTGATCTACATCCTGAATCCCCATATTCTTTATAACTTCTATTCCGGTATTTTCCCTGACCGTAATATGCTTATACTGTTTCAAATATGGCTTTACAGCCGATACTTCTTCATCGGATAATTTTGCATTTCCAATACTGCTGGCATACGAAAATTTATAACAGCCTGCCGGAACAAAACTCAGATAAAAAGGTGCATCAATCCCCTCGTTCCAGTAACTGTTCCAAACCTGATCGCTGCCTGTACAATACGCGTCTGCCTGCGGCAAGTCATCTTGCAGTTCTTCTTCGCTACGATACATTTCTGGAGTTAAATTGATATATTTTTTCAGAAATCTGTCAAATACCAATTTTTTCTTTACGTAAGATATAGAAATAACCGCTTTTGCAGCAAACAATAAAATCGGATTTTTTTCAAAATGCCTGCTCTTTTTCTTCAGACGTCTTAACAATCCCAGGCTTGTATAACGCTCCGGATAATAATCAATAATTTCTACCTGGCAGCCTTCCCTTTGCAATGCTTTCTGTGTCGCCAGAGTCTGCAGTGACGATCCATAATTCCGGACACGGTGCAATGTAATAACAGCAATTTTCATATCTTTCCCCATCTATTTCCATTTATTTTCCACAAGCATCTAGATTTCCATCAGATAATCACGAATACTGCTTACCATCCTTTTTCTCTGAGATTTATACTCGGAAAATTTGTGTTTCCTGCATTCTTCTAATACCAGATTCAGATCGTCCCCCTCTTTGCACAGCAAAACATAATTTAACTGCTCAAAAGATTCTGCAATCTCCATCTGATGATCATCCACATGCTCATCATATTTTGCAAGTCTTGGATAAGCTATAATTGGTTTCCCATGATTCAAACCTGAAACAATTGTCCCAACACCGCTGTGCGTGATAAGTATCTCACAGTTTTCCATCATACGTTCAAAACTATCCCTGTCCAAAAACCTTGTATACTTATAATGTTTTGGTATATAATCCGAACTCCCGATCTGCGCAAACACTTCGTCCTTTATTTTGTCGTCTTCTATTAACGCATCCAGTTTCATGAGTAATCTGTTTAATTGAAATTTTTGAGTACCCAGCACAACAAATATCATCTTATAACCTCACTTAAAAAATTCCGCCTGCATACTTTGCCTTCGGATAACACTCCAACATAGACTCCCACTGTACAAGAAACAAATCAGCAAAATGATACACTAATTTTCCCGTCAATGACTTCTCGTGTACACGTGCAAATGATTCAATATATACGACTTTTTTTCCGCTGATCTTTGCAAGCAGGCAAAAAGGAAATGCAATCAGCGCACCTGTCGATATCACAACATCCGGCTTTTCTTTACGGATGATCCCCGCAGCCTTCACAAATACATTCAAAAAATGAAGAAAAAATCCTTTTTCATGTCGATTGATCTGAGGCAGCGTATAAGTATCCGGTATTGCCGCTTCAGTAATCTGCCCGCTTTTTTCAGTCACATAAAAAGCAATATTTTCATTCGCAATCTCTTTTAGACGCATCATTTCTTCCCAATGTCCTCCTGATGAGGCAACAAAACATATTTTCTTCTTCATTCTATACCACCACATTTCTATAAAATATTTGATTTCAAGCTTCTATTTTCTTAATAATGTCAAGATTGCACATAACATTACCTTGATCCCTCTCCTTTAAAAACAACCAGTACCGTTTTTAACAGGATTTTAATATCCATAGCAATATTCCAATTCTGAATATATTCCATATCCAGGCGCACCACCTCTTCAAAGTCCGTAATATCACTTCTTCCACTTACCTGCCACATTCCCGTCAATCCCGGTTTAATTGCCATCCGTGCTCTGTGATGATGTTCATACTGTTCCCACTCATCAACCGTCGGCGGTCTTGTGCCCACCAGACTCATCTCCCCTTTCAGGATATTCCAGAACTGCGGAAACTCGTCAATAGAGGTCTTTCGGATGAACCAACCCAGACCATGCCTTGTTCCATCAGAACCGCTGCCAATGATCCTGGGATCTGCATTCATTTTGAACATAAAACCCTTTATTTCATTTTGTTCCATCAGGTCTTTTTTTCGTTCCTCGGCATCCATATACATACTCCGGAATTTATAAACCCTGAATTTTCTCCCATTTCTTCCAACACGAACCTGTGAAAAGAATACAGGTCCCGGAGAAGCCAGATAAATAGCCGGCGCTAAAACAATTGTAATAAGACCGGTACACACAAGACCTGCGATTGCTCCGCAAATGTCCATCAAACGTTTTAAAAACAATTGCTTTGAAGTAGCCATCCGCACATTGGTTGAAAGAACCAAGTATCCTCCCAGCCTGTCCAATTGTTGATTATTGCTATTTTCCCCCAAAACAGCCAACTCGGTATGAACTGCAACACCCATCTCAATACAGGTTGTAATCAGTTTCTCTGGCAATGTCGTTCCCCTTGCCACATTAATCAGAACCCCGTCGACCCATCTGGTCTGTATATAGTCCGGTACAGAACTTTCCGTACATACAACTTCAACACCGTGAATTTTCCTGCCCACCATATGATCGCTGTCCAGAATTACAGCCCCTATTACTTCCAGTTCATTATATGTATGATTTAAGACTGTAGCTATTACGCACTCTGCTTTCCGGCTTGTAGTGATAATTAAAATAGCCCTTTTATTATAAAAAACCCTTTTATGTTTCACCAAACAATGTTTCCACGTAAGACGTTCTCCATAAAGCAGCAAAATCGCCAAAAGCACATAAAGCACAAAAGAAAATCTTGAAAATTTGTATCCAGTTTTACTTAAAAACAGATATAGTACTTCAATAACAGAAACTACAGATACATGTTTAATTACCGCCTCAAATTCCTGAAAATATCCTCTCCGCATAATTCCACTGTAATCTTCCATAAAAAAAGCTGTACAGATATCAGCCAGACAAATAATAAACCCTATATTCAAATATATCTGGTTTTCATAAGGATTTCTCCATCCACTCCTCACTATACAGGGAATCACATATGCAATCTGTAAAAAAATCAAATCTAATAGTATAAAATCCCAATGCTTTAACCAGCTATTTGAAATTTTTTGATACAAACCCATTCCCCCCATCACCTTATCGCTATGGACCAAAAGCCCATCTTCCTCTTTAAGCATATGTACGCCAACTTTAACTTCATATTATAATACCCATTTTTATTATCAGCATCAATATCAAAAATCCTCTATTTGTTTATTTATTTTTGATATTTTTTAGATAATCCCACGTAATTTCAAATTAATTTACAATTATCGTATTCTAGCAACAGAAAAAAATGGGCATTTTCCCTACTTTTCATAACTCTTTCCCGCTCTCACCATTACTCTTTTCCACGACATAAATTCTTTTGAGTTTGTTCATGATTTCTTTACAACTTAAACATGAAATAATCACAATTATCTCGTATACTAACATCATAAGATAAATCAAAGCAAACACCTCGCATTTGATTATTTTATAAAATTTTCTTTTTCATACGCCGATTTAATCGGCACTCCTTCCTTTAGTAAATATATAAAATTAAAAGCCAATTCCGCGCTGGGAATTGGCTTTTAATTTTCTTATAAGCTTTGTAATACATCCGCCAGTCCGGCGAATTCCTTTAATGTCAAAGTCTCACCTCTGACCGCAGGGGGCAATCCGCATCTTGCAATTGCCTCTGCCACCTGTTCTTTCGAATAAGGCAGCTCTGCCGAATTCGTAATTCCATTGACTAATGTTTTTCTTCTCTGATTAAAAGAAGCCCGAATCAACCGAAACATCAATCTCTCATTCTCTACCTGTACTGGGGACTCCCCATGAAGTGTCAGGCGAATTACGGCACTTCCTACCTTGGGCCGGGGCATAAAGCAATTTGGCGGTACATTTGCCACGATATACGGTTTCGCATAATATTGAACTGCCAATGACAAAGCCCCATAGTCTTTTGTTCCAGGTCCAACCTGCATCCGGTCTGCTACTTCCTTCTGCACCATCACAGTAATCGATTCTACCGGAACATGGTTCTCAAATAATCCCATAATAATCGGTGTCGTAATATAATAAGGAAGATTTGCTACAATTTTAATGGGCTTTCCATCATTTTTCTCCTCGGCAAGTGCATTTAAGTCAACTTTCAGTATGTCCTCATTGATTACCGTCGCATTATCATACCCGCTTAATGTATCTTTCAGAATCGGAATCAGATTCTGATCAATCTCCACTGCACATACCTCTCTGGCAGCATATGCCAGGTACTGAGTCATGGTCCCGATTCCCGGACCGATTTCCACCACAAAATCTTCCGGTCCAATCTGAGCGGCCGCAATAATCTTGTCCAGCACATGTGTATCAATCAGAAAATTCTGACCGAATTTTTTCTGAAAGTTAAAGCCGTACTTCTGCAGTACGGCTATGGTATTCTGTGGATTTCCCAGTGTTGGGATTGGTTTTTTCATATCATATTCCTCACAGACCACTGTTTTTGTAAACAGGGACCGGCAACCCGCACAGTCCCTAAACTCATCTACTATCATTATACATCAAAATCTTTTTCATACAAAATGATTCTGTTCTGATCATCCGTACGTTTTCCGGACATTCTCCTTCCAAACCGTCTCGTTCCTTTTCCTGCCCTGGACATGGCTTTATCCACCATTGTCTTTACTTTGGCAATCGTAATCGGCTCATTCTCCGTCTGATTATTGCCAATCAAAGTATAGAGTGCCAGAACCCCCATCTCATCCATCTTATATCCGTTCTCACGGGCATAGGTTCTTGCAAATGTTACCAACTCATCATTGGTAAATACTGGTATCGAAATCACAGTATCGAATTTTTTTGCAAATTCCGGATTGTTCCGAAGCAGACCACGCATACTGGTCTTCTCATCTTCAATAATCACAATCATACTGTCTGTCCGAAACTCCAGCGCCTTATCCAGCTTCTGAATAACATCAGGATACAAAAGACCTGCACGCTCAATTAACAAAAAACCTCCCGACATCTTGGCAACCACCATTGCCGGGTCTTTCTTATTCAGATCCGCGGCATCGATCCTCGCATACTTTGCGGCAGTAAGTCCCAGATCTTTGCAGATTGCCCTCACGATGCTTTCAGACAAACGGGTTTTCCCTGTTCCATATCCCCCCATAATAGCAACATTTCCATGTCTGGATGTCTTCTCTCCGGCATGATCATAAACGCCTGCCAGCGCATCCAACACCTGTTGATCCATACCCGGAACTCTGGAAAAATAGGAAAAAATCCGCTTCTGATCATCCGATAACTTCTCCGGACGTTCTTCATTGAGCACCCGGATTCTCCGTTCTTCCGGCGTCTCTTCCCGCAGTACCTCTTCTACAGACATCGGAACCGTATCTTCCGGAGCCACAAAACGTTTTGTATCACTGGCGATATCATCTGTCTTAATCTCCCGGGTTGCATCCGCAACGGATTCACGTACCGGTTCATAAGATCTCGTATGCATTTCCAATTCTTCCGCATCCGGCATCGGCTGTGTCTTTAACCGCTCCACCGATACCTTTTCCGGCTCTTCTTTCTGATAAAAATTCTCAGACTCTCCCGCAATATCACTTTTGATATCAGCAGATTCTTCCGCACTATCCGGTACAGATACCTCTATCTTCTGATCCGGTAGCTCATCTGTTTCAGATGCCTCGTTCTTCAAATCATTTTCCTTAAACTTGTCAGATGCCAGTTCCTCAGAAAAACCAAAAGCTGTCTCTTTCAGCAATGCATCCAGATCAAAATTCTCCAAAGACGGTCCCATCTTTTTATCTTCAGAGACCGCTCTCACAGGTTCTGCCTTTGTCAGAATCTTTTTTGATGCTTCCGGATTCAAAATAGCCTGTGTATCCATCTTTTCCGGTTCCAGATCCTGTACAAAAATCTCCCCGGTATCTCCCAAAGCACTTACGCCCGAAGCTACCTGCTGTGCTACCTCCTGAGGCTGCTTCATGCCGGCAAATACTTCCTGAATACTCTTAGCCAA
The DNA here is from genome assembly GCA_900539175.1 of uncultured Lachnospiraceae bacterium. GTDB lineage: Bacteria > Bacillota > Clostridia > Lachnospirales > Lachnospiraceae > Novisyntrophococcus. The sequence continues at coordinate 8,304 of UQAW01000030.1, read as the reverse complement.
CTGTTCTCTGAGATCCACCGTCCTGCCCAGAAATTCCGGAGAATTCACCGGAACATAATCAATTCTGTCCTCTTTACTGGACTGCTCCAACTGCTCTCTGGCACTGCTGGCCTCCTGTGTGATGGCCGCCCCTGCACTGTCCATCTTCTGCAGTAATTCTTCCGTATTTTCTTTTGTCTTTTTCTTCCCGGTCTGCGGCTTTGGTGTCAGCTTCGCTTCTGCAGATTTTTCTGTCTGAACGTTTTTTGCTGCCTCTGCCTCGCTCTTCCCGGCCTTTTTGCTTCTGTCATAATTCCTCTGCTGGAACGGAGTAAGTGGTTCATACTGCATCTTCAGTTCCATCGCTTTGGTCACATATCTGCCTTCTGCAAACCAGAGGATCAAATCATCACAAGTCTCTACACATCTCTGCTGCTGCCCTGCCTGACTATATAACTTCGCCAGCTCATAAGCCCAACGCTCCGTATACTCTCTGTTCTTATAATCCTCTAATATAGCAATCTGATCTTCCAACGGCGCTTTCTGCGCCTTGTAAATCTTATACTTTAATATAAATCTGGAGTTGTCATTCGGTGCTGCATCTACAAATTCCGAAAAGTATTTTGCCGCATCTTCCGTCTCCCCTAACTTCAATGAAATTTCCACAAGACGGTATAAAACCATCTTTCCGATCATTGAACGGTTGTGAGCCAACAGAAGAATCTCTTTACAACGTTCATACTCCTTGTTCATCTCATAAATATCAGCAACCATACTGAGCGTTCTCACACTCTTCACCCGCCGCCAGTCAATACTGTCAGCGATCTGCAAAGCCCCCCTGTAATCCTGCTTTTCCACAAGGTCGGTCAACTCGTCCAACTTCATGCGATATTCTGTCTTATCCAACGTATTCACCTCGAAATCTATTCTCCCCTGAGCTTTCACACAGATTAATGTTCATAGTTAGGTTTAGTTTAACACAATGCTTAATACTTGTCAAAAAAATGTTATGGTTTATTTGGTGAGAAGTTTTAGAAGAGGACGCTGTTTTTACAGACTTTTATGTATCTATATCTATGATGAAAGCGTCAAAAGATATTTTGACGCTTATGATATACGGATTGCTTCGCATTTCATGCTCCCGCAATCCTAAAACACCTCAAATCCGCTCATTTTTCTACGAAAAATGGCTGCTTTTCGGTGTTTTTCGCGTCCCAAAGTCATGCCTTTTCATACAAGCATGAAAAGCATGACCTTTTGACGCTTGTATCATATCTATTCTATCTGTAAATGTACCATTCTGGTTATAAATTTTGTAATCCGTTTTCCCCTGTCAAGTTTATTCCATATCCAGAGGTATAATTTACTTAAACAATACGAAACAGTAAATACAATAATGACAAATACGGCAATCCATACCGCACCATTTAAATCTGTCAAATATTCGCTGCCTTTTAATATAAGAAGCATCTTCTTCATAAAGTCCCAAACGCCTGCATGTATAAGATAGATATAAAACGTTAAACTTGAACATTTCGTAAAATTCTTATTTACATTCAGTAATGTAAACCCATAAAAAATCAAAACAGAAGCGGAAACAATCAGCGGACTATATGGCGAGGTAATTGCATATCTCAATTCATTTGCCAATACCCCATCCACGATTTCTTTGTATTCCAATCCTGCGGCACATAACTCAAATAGCAGACCACCCAGAATCATAAGACAGGCCTTCTTGTTATTTCTTTTTTTACACATCTTGCGAATACTATAGCCAACCATAAAATAGCCCAAATACTCAAACGACTGACCAATATCCCACATTAATCGGACGTTTTTTGTTGTCCATCTGCTGGCACTCGCCAATACTAAAAACACAAAAGATATTCTATAAAAATTTCTTTCCGATATACTATTTTTAAACCGCAGAACGACAGGAACCATTGCATATATGCCTATAAGCATATATAAGTACCACATATGATACATAGGCATTCCTCTGATAATATCCTTTAGCAATGTGGAAATACCCCTGTCTTCTCCCACAAAACACAATGGTATCCGATATAAAATATATAACAAGCTAAAAACAATTGTTGTTACTCCTATTTTAGAAAATGTTTTAGAATAAAATGTTTTATAATCTGAATTTCTTTCATTATCTAAAATAAATGCTCCTGATAACAAGAGAAAACAAGGAACTGCAAATCCTGATATGGAATGGTATATACAGACGACAGCAGGAGCTTGTAGATTTTCAATGCGCAAGCCATTTTCTGATATATCCTCTATCGCATTCACAAACCATGTATCACTTACATGAATCATTATAATTGCAATTGCACTTATGATTCTAAGTAAATCGTAAGTACTCTCTCTTTTTTTCATAAAGTAAAACTTCCTCACTATAAATATAATTTCCCAGAATCCTCGACCCTGACTTTATGAGGTCTTCAAACTCCTTATTTTAAAATCACCCTCTTTTTTACCGAATACACTTGACAAATCTCAAAAAATTTACGCCTCCAACCGATTGATTCTATTTTATTTCAATCGACTGGAGGCGATTTTTATATTAGCTGCCTTTCCTGACGGCTATTCTGTAATTTTATCCAGATGCCAGATTTCATCCACATACTGCTGAATCGTACGGTCTGAAGTAAACTTACCGGACTTGGCAACATTGAGAATCGCGCTCTTTGCCCACGCTGCTTTGTCACGGTATTTACTCTCCACACGCTCCTGTGCAACCGTATAGGACTTAAAGTCTGCCAGCGTAAAATACATATCTGCACGGCTGCTGTTTCTGTTGGTCAGCAGTGAATCATGAATATCACGGAAACGGTTGGTGTCACCATTGGAATACATACCGCTTACCAACTGGTCTACCACTCTGCGGATTTCCGGATTGTTGTGATAGTAATCCATCGGATTATATCCGCCGTGATTTTCATAATTAATTACTGCATCCGCTGACAGACCGAAGATCACTGCATTCTCCTGGCCTACCTCTTCTACAATTTCCACATTTGCTCCATCCATGGTTCCCAGTGTCAATGCACCATTCAGCATAAATTTCATATTACCGGTACCAGAAGCTTCTTTACTTGCAGTGGATATCTGCTCGGATACATCGGCGGCTGCAAAGATCAGTTCTGCATTGCTGACACGGTAATCCTCGATAAATACCACTTTGATTTTTCCGCGGATAGCAGGATCGTTGTTCACCACGTCACCCACACTGTTGATCAGCTTGATAATGGATTTTGCACGCTCATATCCGGCGCTTGCCTTTGCACCGAAGATAAATGTTCTTGGGTAGAACGGCATATCCGGATTATCTTTCAGAACATTATACAGATGCATCACATGTAAAATGTTCAGAAGCTGACGTTTATACTCATGGAGACGTTTTACCTGTACATCAAAAATAGAATTGGGATCTACATCAATGTTGTTGTGTTCTTTGATATATTTTGCCAGACGTACCTTATTCTGGTACTTGATCTCTATAAATTCTTTCTGTGCTTTCTTATTCCCTGCATAATCTGCCAGTTTTTCAATGACAGGAAGATTGGTAATCCACTCCTCACCTACATAGCTGGTTACCCAGTCAGCCAGCAGCGGATTGCCGTGAAGCAGGAAACGTCTCTGCGTGATACCATTGGTCTTGTTATTAAACTTATCCGGCATCATATCATAGAAATCTTTTAACTCCTGTTTTTCCAGAATTTCCGTATGGAGACGGGCCACGCCGTTGACAGAGAAACTGCCTGCAATCGCCAGATGCGCCATACGTACCTGTCCGTCATAAAGGATTGCCATCTTGGCAACTTTATGCTCATTGCCCGGATACATCATGCGGATCTGTTCTACAAAACGGTGGTTAATTTCTTCCACGATCTGATAGATACGGGGAAGCAGACGTGCAAACAAGTCTACCGGCCATTTTTCCAGCGCCTCCGACATAATCGTATGGTTTGTGTATGCACAGGCATGTGTTGTGACATCCCATGCCTCATCCCAGTTCATCCCTTCCTCATCCATCAGGATACGCATCAGTTCCGGTACCGCTACCGTTGGATGGGTATCATTTAACTGGAAGCAGACTTTCTTGTATAAGTCACGTAAATCACTGTGATTTTTCTTAATATTTTGCAACTGCAGTCTGCAGACTGGCAGAGATAAAGAAATACTGCTGTTTCAGACGCAGCTCTTTTCCTGCCAGATGGTTATCGTTGGGATACAGTACCTCAACGATGGTCCTTGCCAGATTTTCCTGCTCAACGGCCTTATGGTAATCGCCTTTATCAAAGGAATCCAACTGAAAATCATTGATTGCTTCCGCATCCCAGATACGTAAAGTATTCACCATTTCATTATTGTAGCCAACAATCGGCATATCATAAGGAACTGCACGTACAGACTGGTATCCCTCCTGAATAAAGTCATTTCTTCCAGTTTTTTCATTATACTGTACTCTTACATATCCGCCGAATTTTACTTCTTTTGCATATTCCGGACGGCGCAGTTCAAAAGGATTGCCGTCTCTGAGCCAGTTATCCGGTACTTCTACCTGATAACCATCTTTGATCTGCTGCTTGAACATCCCATAGCGGTAGCGGATGCCGCAGCCATATGCCGGATAACCTAAAGTTGCAAGAGAATCCAGAAAACATGCTGCCAGACGTCCCAGACCGCCGTTGCCCAGTGCCGCATCCGGTTCCTGATCTTCGATCAGATTCAGATCCAGACCCAGTTCATCAAGAGCCTCTTTTACCTCCTTGTAAGCTGTCAAATTAATCAGATTATTACCCAGCGCACGTCCCATCAGAAACTCCATAGAAAGATAATATACAACCTTTGGATCATTCTGCGTGATACGCTCCTGTGTTTTCATCCAGTTATCAATAATAACATCCTTTACCGTATAAGATACTGCCTGGAAAATCTGCTGGGGCGTCGCTTCCTCCAGAGTCCTCCGATATAAGTTCTTGACATTTTCTTTTACATTCTTTTTAAATGTCTCTTTTTTGAATTCGAGATACAACATTCCACTGTCCTCCCCGTTTCATTAAATATCATAATTTCTTTACTGCCATCGTTACTTTTTCGGAATTAATATTCCACTCTTTTTCATAGCCATCCATTTCTTCCAGAATAATATCCTGTGCCAGTACCTCGGAAGAGATCTGCTCTTTGTACTTTTGGGCGATGCCTTTGATTACATCGTTATCTTTGATGTAGACACAGATCTTATCCATCACTTCAAAACCAGCCTCCTTACGCATCGTCTGTACTTTGCTGATGATTTCGCGCACAAAGCCTTCTTCTACCAGTTCCGGAGTCAGGTTTGTATCCAGCACAACCGTGATGGAATTATCAGATTCACTGATATAACCTTCCATCTGAGCGGTCTCAATTAACAGATCCTCCTCTGATAATACCACAGATGTACCATCAATGTTAAGTTCTAATTGTCCGGTGCTGCGTACTTCTGCCATAGCAGCAGTCCCATCAATCTCGCTGAGCGCAGTACGGATACCGCCTAATTGCTTTCCATATTTCGGTCCGACTGTTCTCAACTGTGGTTTGAAGCTATAGGTGATAAAATCTGCGATCTCATCGGTAAACAGAACCTCTTTAATATTCAGTTCCTCCTCAATGATCTTCTTATAAAACTCGGACAAAGACCAGCAACTCTTCACATACATCTTACTGATCGGCTGACGATTCTTGATATTCGCTGTATTTCTGCAGGCACGTCCCATAACAACGATCTCCAGCAGATGTTCCATATTCTCTTCCAGTTCTTTATCGATCCATTCTTCCCTTACCTGCGGGAAATCACACAGATGGATACTTTCCGGTGCATTCTGATCGATGGTACATACCAGATTCCGGTAGATATCCTCTGTCATAAATGGAATCATCGGCGCTGCCGCCTTACAGAACTCAACAAGTGCCGTATACAGCGTCATATAAGCATTGATCTTATCCTGCTCCATTCCCTTTGCCCAGAAACGTTCACGGCTTCTTCTGACATACCAGTTACTCATATCGTCCACAAATCCCTGAAGTGCCCGCGCCGCCTCCGGAATACGGTAGCTAAGCAGATCTGCATCTACTTCCTTGATGGTAGAATTCAGACGGGACAACAGCCACTGATCCATCACAGATAGTTTATCATATTCCAGCTGATACTGAGTTGCATCAAATTCATCAATATTCGCATACAGCACAAAGAATGCATAGGTATTCCATAATGTTCCCATAAACTTACGGGAATATTCCGATACCGCTTTGCCGTGGAAGCGATTTGGCAGCCACGGTGCACTGTTGATATAGAAATACCAGCGGATAGCATCTGCACCGTAAGTTTCCAACGCATCGAAAGGATCTACTGCATTTCCCTTGGATTTACTCATCTTCTGTCCGTTCTCATCCTGTACATGCCCCAGAACGATAACATTTTCATACGGTGCCTTATTGAACAGCAGTGTTGAGATTGCAAGCAGAGAATAGAACCATCCGCGGGTCTGGTCAACAGCCTCCGAGATGAACTGTGCCGGGAACTGTTTCTCAAACAATTCCTGATTCTCAAACGGATAATGATGCTGCGCAAACGGCATGGAACCGGAATCAAACCAGCAGTCGATGACCTCCGGAACACGATGCATGGTCTTCCCGCAGTGAGGACACTTTACGGTCACTTCGTCGATATATGGACGATGGAGCTCGATATCCTCCGGACAATTGTCAGACATCGATTTCAGTTCCTCGATACTGCCGATCGCATGCTGCTCCCCGCAGTCATCACAAATCCAGATATTCAGAGGCGTTCCCCAGTAACGGTTACGGCTTAAGCCCCAATCCTGTACATTCTCCAGCCAGTCACCGAAACGTCCTTTTCCGATGCTCTCAGGAATCCAGTTGATCGTATTGTTATTGCGGATCAGATCCTCTTTCACAGCGGTCATCTTGATGAACCAGGATTCCCGTGCATAATAGATCAAAGGAGTATCGCATCTCCAACAGTGGGGATAATCATGCTCGAATTTCGGAGCATCATACAGTTTTCCTTCCTCGTCCAGATCTGCGATCACCATCGGATCTGCTTTCTTTACAAAGGTACCTCCATAAGGCGTTTCCTCTGTCATATTTCCCTGTCCATTCACAAACTGAACAAACGGCAGATCATAATTACGGCCAATCCGGTTATCGTCCTCACCAAATGCAGGAGCGATATGAACGATTCCTGTACCGTCACTCATCGTTACGTAGTTATCACAGGTTACAAAATGCGCTTTTTTCTTCTGTTTTACTGCTGACTCTCCTGCACATGCAAATAAAGGTTCATACGCTCTGTATTCCAGATCTTTTCCCTTATAGGTCTCCAACACTTCGTATGCCGGTTTTTCTTCCTCCGCCAGTTTACCCAGTACGGTATCCAGAAGAGCTTCTGCCATATAATAAGTATATCCGTCTGCCGCTTTTACTTTACAATAAATTTCATCCGGGTTCACACAAAGCGCAACGTTTGACGGCAGCGTCCACGGTGTTGTGGTCCATGCCAGGAAATAAGCATCCTCATCAACTGCTTTAAAGCGTACAATTGCAGAACGTTCTTTCACCGTTTTGTACCCCTGTGCCACTTCCTGTGCAGACAACGGAGTACCGCAGCGCGGACAATACGGAACAATCTTAAATCCTTTATACAACAGACCTTTCTTCCAGATCTCTTTGAGTGCCCACCACTCGGACTCAATAAAAGAATTATGATATGTTACATATGGATCGTCCATATCAGCCCAGAAACCAACGGTACCGGAAAAATCCTCCCACATACCTTTGTATTTCCAGACACTTTCCTTACACTCTTTGATAAACGGCTCCATACCGTATTCTTCAATCTGTTCCTTGCCGTTGAGCCCAAGCTTTTTCTCCACTTCCAACTCTACCGGAAGACCATGGGTATCCCATCCGGCTTTTCTCGGTACTTCATACCCTTTCATCGTACGGTATCTCGGAATCATATCTTTGATTACACGGGTTAATACATGTCCGATATGGGGTTTTCCATTAGCGGTCGGCGGGCCGTCATAGAATGTATACATCGGGCTTCCTTCCCGCTCTTTCATGCTCTTTTCAAAAACCTGATTTTCTTTCCAAAACTTCTCCGTTTTCTTTTCGCGCTCCACGAAATTGAGATTCGTATCGACTTTCTGATACATATCTGTTCCTCCTGCTATTTTTTAATTTTCATGTAATAAAAAAATGCCTTCGGCATCTCAACTCCCCTAACCCCTCAATCTTGAGGGGAAG
>UQAW01000029.1 GCA_900539175.1 uncultured Lachnospiraceae bacterium | reverse complement strand
CTTACTCATACCGGCTTGCCCGTCCAATGTCCATGACTCACTGCATGCAAGCATGCGCTCCTCATGGCCGCTGTCCGGGACTTTCATAGTAAACTATAACAAAAAAGAGAATCCCATCTGATAAAGACGAAATTCTCCGTGGTTCCACTTTATTTTCAAAATCCTGCCTCTATCAACATTCAGCCAGACACCACTACAAACCTGTGTATTCCACACCCGGCTTTAATATCAGCTCAGGATTCTGCTCTCTGGCCTGTAACGTCTGCCATACGTACCTGGCTACTCTTTCGTTCACCCGGTCAGCTCCCGGAAGCACTTCACAGATTCCGTTATCGGACTGCTCTCAGCCAGTGACAGTCCTTCTCTGGAAATCCGGTCAATCTGCTACTCTTTCCGTTCCAAGCCTTTATCAGATTCATCTATGCTATAGTCTATGCAATAACAAGAAATTTGTCAAGTAAAATCTCCGGCAGCTATTCAGAATCACTATTTTGCGACGCAGGACAATTCCCGCAGCATCTTCCGGTCATTCCCATCCTGTCATCCGCCATACCATCAAGTGCCGGACTAATCGAACAGATCGCATGTGCAGAGATTCCTTCCATGCTGCCGGTAAACCCCAGTCCCTCTTCCGTTGTCGCCTTGATATTGACCTGATTCTCCTGAAGGCGAAGAGTTCTGGCAACATTTCTGATCATTTCATCCATATAGGGTCTCAGCTTTGGCTTCTGTGCAATGATCGTTGCATCGATATTTTCAATCAAATACAATTTTTCTTCCAGCAACTCTCCTACCCGCTCCAAAAGCTTTAGACTGGAGGCACCTTTATATGCAGGATCTGTATCGGGAAAATGATACCCGATATCTTTCAGCGCCGCAGCACCAAGCAGCGCATCCATGATAGCATGTACAACTACATCTGCATCAGAGTGTCCCAGAAGACCAAGCTCAAATGGAATCTCTACACCTCCCAAAATCAACTTTCTGCCCTCTGTCAGTCTGTGTACATCATATCCCATTCCAACTCTCATACAAATCCCTCCATCTTCATCCTTCCATCCAACTCTTTTCTGTCTGGATTTCTAACTATCCTATGATCAATACTCCAACATCTTCGAAATACGGTTAAAACTCAGACGATTTCTCACATAAGGTGACAACCGAAGGGACTGTAAAACCAGGCCTTCCGTCAAACCAATCTGATCCATACGATAACAACATCCTGCTGCCTTTAATAAATGTTCCAGTTTTTTCACAGAAGGGATTTCATCAAGAATCTCTGCAATCTGCGGCAGAAACTTTTCCAGCTTTTCGGCATCCACTTCCGCCATCGGATCCGGCGTATTCTCAAGAACTGTGGATTCATAAAGCCCTTTTTTACCAAATGTATCCTTCAAAAGCTCCTCTTCTATCCCTTCATATGTATGTACCCGGCATCTTCCCTTCCGGATTGCCTCGGAAACAGCTTCATACTTTTTCCGCACCTGAACCATACCCACAGAAACCTTTTCTCCGTGGAGGGCGTCTATGTGTTCATTGATTACCTCCATCTCCCAGAGATGGGACATATGGTGCTCCGCACAAGATGCCGGCCTGGAATTTCCGATCATCTGCATAGCAAGACCGGATAACAAAAGGGCATACATCAGTTTTTCGTATGCCTCACTGTCCTCCCGCGCCAGATCATCTATACAGGAAACCACCTCTTTCAGAGCATCATATTCTAATTTCATAGTCTCTTTGCAGATATATTCATCAGTTACCAGATGTGCAATCTTCCAGTCTGCCAGAGCAATATATTTTCCCAACAGATCTGATATTCCGGAAGCTGTCAGACGATAGGGCGCCGCTTTAAAAATGTTTGTATCCGCAAACACATAAAGCGGAGCCGCTGCCGGTATCGTTTTCTTCATTCCATTCCAGGTCATGGCAGCAACTGTAGACACAAATCCATCCACACTGGCTGCCGTCGGAACCGATATAAAAGGAATTCTGCGCTCATACGCTACATAACGGCAGAGATCATGAATCGTTCCGCTGCCCACCGCAAGAATCAGATCTGTCTCTTCCGGAAGATTCTCTTCCAAAATCTCAACACCCTGATTATTGGCATGGAGATTTTCACTTTCCAGGCAGATATCTTCCAGACAGATATCTTCCACATCTTCCAATGCCTCTTCTGCTGCCTCCTTGGTATTATCATCCCACACAATGACCGGTGCAATAAACTCTCCCAGTTCTTCCTCCTCTGTCAGCATCTGGTACAGGCGCTTCACTGCGCCCTCCTCAATCCAGATACCCTGAACGGAAATCTCATGAACATGCCCGCAGGAACATGGTTTTCGGAACTGTTCTAAATCAATCTGCATAGTGCTGTCTTATCCTCCAATCAATTAAATCCATATAGTTTTTGTACAATTCTGTAACCTGTGACAGACATCTTCCGTCCGCCCTTTCCCGGAAGATTCATGGCCCCTCCGGTAATTCCATGTCTTATCTTAAGATATGCCACACGATCCTGCTTTTTCAGATAATTCCAGAGTTCCTTCTTTTTCTCAAGAGACTCCTCGGTATCCGCCCGAATCAGCATAATGGAAGAAACCGTCATGATAATTCCCAGAGCATGAAGCATAAACGACCGCTGCTGCTTATTGAGATTTTTCTGTTTTCCCAGATACTCGATCATCTCATTGTTCACACGCAATTGCTGATCCACTCTCCCGATCATCACCTGCTCATTGACCGACTGATCTGCACGCCCGATATAATACCGATAAAAGTTCACATCCAGATAATATAACGTCTTTACATAAGGGAATGGTATGAACGCAAACAGATTATCCACATAAAAGGTGTGCTCAGGAAGTTTCAAGCCACATTCCCTAAGAAGGGATGTCCGGAAAATCAACGAATGCATCAGTACATAATGCGTAGGCCTCAGCTTTTTCATATCCTTCCATCCGAAAATCCGGTTTTCCGGAAATTCATGGGGATACCGCATGACACGTTTTCTCTTTGCTCCCTCTTTTTCATATACATAATTTGAAATCAGAACATCCAAAGTCTGGGAACCGCGGATCTGTGTCTCCAATACCTCAAGAATCTTCCGGTATGCCTCTTCATTTACCCAGTCATCACTGTCCACCACTTTGAAATAAAGACCGGTAGCCGCTTCCAAACCGGTATTAACCGCACCTCCATGCCCCTTATTCTCCTGATGAATCGCCCGGACAATTGTAGGGTACTTCTCTGCATATTCATCTGCAATTTCAGCAGTGTTATCTTTTGTGGAACCATCATCCACAATCAAGATTTCTACATCTTCTCCACCGGTCAATAATGAATCTATACATTTACGCATATAGGCGGAAGAATTATAACATGGTACTGTGATACTTAATAGCTTCATTTTTTATTTCCTCATATTCCTAAATTCTGCAACTGCCAACATCGTGAACAGTTATCCTATTTTCAATTATGCGAAGAATATCCTTCTACGCTTCTTCATACTTTTCCTGTCCAAGCCGCAGATTCATATATCCGGCATATGCCCCATAAGCAGCAGGCACCGGATAATTCTGCTCGGCATGCGCGGTTTCCACAAACATCATATCCGTACTTCCGCTCTTTTCCAATTCTGCCACCCGAACTGCATATCCAATCATATGCCACTCAACATGTGAGAAAATATGTTTGGAATCCGGAAGCTTTTGAATTCTTAAAGGTGTCAGTCCATAGGATTCCACCTGCGCCAAAACCTCCTCTTCCGTCAGATGGCCTTTCAGGTTTGGAAATTCATAAAGTCCCGCAAGCAATCCCTTGGCAGGACGCTTCCGTATGGCCACACAGGCTCCATCCAGAATCAGTAAAATGGTACGATCCTCCACTTTTCTTGCCTTAGCTTTGGTCTTTACCGGATATTCCATCACCCGGTCTGCGCTTCTGGCTTTGCAGTATCCTGCCACCGGACATTCCTCACAATGTGCCATGCCGTTTGGCACACATACGGTGGCCCCAAGCTCCATCAATGCCTGGTTGAATGTTCCCGGATCGTCCTGCGGCATCACTGCCAGAAGATCGGCTTCCACCTGATTCCGCACAGACTGCTTCATGATATCCCTGTCATCTTCACGAATTCTGGCAATAACTCTCAAAACATTGCCGTCAACTGCCGGAACCGGAATTCCGTAAGCAATTGATGCGATTGCCCCTGCCGTATAATTCCCAATTCCCGGAAGACTTTTCAGTGCCTCATAGTCTGCCGGGAGCTTTCCGTGGTATACTTCCATCACTTTCAGAGCGGCTTTCTGCATGTTACGCACCCGATTATAATAGCCCAGTCCTTCCCATAACTTTAAGAGCCGGTCCTCCGGACAAACTGCCAGATCTTCAATTCCCGGCAATGCTTCGGTGAAACGCCTGAAAAACGGTTTCACGGCTTCCACCCGGGTCTGCTGCAGCATAATTTCCGAAATCCAGATATAGTAAGGATTTTTATTTTCCCTCCATGGCAAAACCCGCTTGTTCTTATCATACCACAACATCAATGGTTGTACAATTTTTTCTAACATTCTCTCTCCCCGAATAATACTTCTGCTCTTTCTCTCTTATCTTGCCACAAAACATCAAAAAAAGCAAAATAAACATTGAATTTCCATGAATTTCTTATTACAATAATACTAAGATATTAGGGTCAAAAGGTATTTTGCAGCATGAAACGCATAACCTTTTGACCCTAGTAGCAATTCATGTAAAGGAGAAGAAAGGTGATTGATAGTATAATTTTTGATGTAGACGGCACACTCTGGGATTCCACTGACATTGTTGCCCAAGCATGGAATCAGGTAATTTCACAAAAGACAGATCGACCGGCAAACCTTACCGGCAAGGATCTGAAAAATTTATTCGGCCGTCTTCTGGAAGATATCGCCGCAGTTATCTTTGCCGATGAGCCGAAAGAACGGCAATTGGAATTGATTGACCTGTGCTGCCAGGAAGAACACCGTGCTCTGCTTGACACCCCGGCCCCGGTTTACGATGGTTTGGAGGATGCTTTAAAAATTCTTTCCAGAAAATACCGTCTCTTTATTGTCAGCAACTGTCAGGCCGGATATATCGAAGTTTTCTTAGCGGCTACCGGCCTTGCCGGATATTTTGAAGCACATCTCTGCCCCGGCGATACCGGTAAGGCAAAGGCTGCCAATATCAAGACCATTGTAGATACCTATCACTTAAAATCTGCGGTCTATGTGGGTGATACAGCCGGTGATTTTCAGGCCACGAAGGAAGCCGGACTGCCTTTTATCTTTGCCTCCTATGGTTTCGGACAGGTAACACAGCCTGACGCCGTCATCTCCTCTTTACAGGAGCTGCCTGAAGTAACAGCAATTTTGTAACATTCAAATGCTTGCCTGAAATCGTTTTATACAGACGACTTCAGGCTTAAGTCTTCCAATGCCGGATTATTCAACAACTTCCCATTCCTGTCAAATCTCGATCCATGACATGGACACTCATAGACCTCCTCATCGGGATTCCACTCCAACTCACATCCCAGATGAGTACAACGTTTTTTCTCTTGATAATCCAGTAATCCCTTTCCCAGATTTTTTGCCGAAAGCATCCCGTCTTCCAAAAAGTTTCCAACAGCCTCTGCCGTGATACTTCTCTGCGGTGAGAAAAGTTCTTCATATGGACTAATTTGGTGTGTAATGAGATCGGCTAAAAGATGAGCGCTCACCATAGAACTGCTCATTCCCCACTTTCCAAATCCTGTTGCCACATACCAATGTTCTGTCTCTTCCGAAAACCTTCCGATGTAGGGGATCCCATCCAATGTCATGCAGTCCTGTGCAGACCAGCATGCTGTCTTTTTACAGCCGCTCCAATATTGCCGGATCTGCTCCCACAATTTTTCATATCTTCCGCCTTTCTGGTTTTCCCCGGTTCTATGCTGCCCTCCGCCCGCTAACAGAAGCTTTCCTGCATTTCGAAAGGACAGTCCTTCCTCATCAATTCCATAATACATCCCATCCAATTGCTGTGCCTGTTTGACTGCCACTACATAACTTCGTTCCTGATGCATTCTGGCAAAATAGTAACCCGGTATATTGACAAACGGAAAATGGCAGGCAAAAATAATGTTTCCAGCTTCTACTGTCCCTCCTGTGGTTTGCAGCACATTCCCTTCAACCTTAAAAACCTTCGTCTGTTCATAGATATCCAACTCTTCAGAAACCGCTTTCAAAAACTTCAGTGGATGAAACTGTGCCTGTCCCCGGAATTTAACCGCCCCCTCTACCGGAAATGGAAGAGCCGTCTTTGTTGTAAATTCTGCATCGATACCAGCCTGCCTGGCGGCCTCCGCCTCCTGCTGCAGACATTCCCTCTCAACCTGTGAGTAAAGATATGCCGGACACCGCTGGAATTCACAGTCGATGTTTCCCTCCTCTATGATCTGTTCATAGGCTTGTATGGCTTCTTCATTTGCCTTTGCATACTGTCTGGCTTTTACAATTCCCGATTTCTGAATCATATTTTCATAACACATCCCATGCTGGGATGTAATCTTTGCGGTCGTGTTTCCGGTCTGTCCGCTTCCAATCCTCTTTGCCTCCAGAATCACACATGGTTTTCCCCTTCTTCGTAATTCATAAGCAGTAAGAACTCCTGCCATCCCCGCACCGATAATGACTGTTTCTACGGATATATTTTCTTTCAGCGGCTTCCTTGGGGGAATCCATACTTCCCCGTTCCAAATCGACTCCATAATTTCCTCCAATATAATGATATCAGGGTCAAAAGGTTATGCGTTTCATGCTTGCATGAAAAAGCATGACTTTGGGACCCGTGTATCAGCAGATTCCTTTAACATCCTTAATGTTCCTTTCTACGGGGATTCCTATGCATATATAAAACAAAAAACTGCTGCTCCACAGATGCTTCTACATCCATTTTGCAACAGCCTTTCTCACTCATGCGCCATTACTCTTTTTAAATCGTTATCTGCTTTCCAGATTCTCCAGAATAATCGTAAAGGGTCCGTCGTTCACAAGAGAAACCTTCATATCAGCGCCGAATCTTCCAGTCTTGACTACCGGAACTGTTTCTCTTGTTTTCTGAATGATATACTCATACAATGCCTCTGCCTTCTGCGGTTCCCCTGCGTCGATAAAACTGGGACGATTTCCTTTCTTACAATTGGCATACAGCGTAAACTGGGATACCAGAAGAAGCTCTCCGTTCACATCTGCCAACGACAGATTCGTCTTTCCCTGTTCATCCTCAAAGATCCGAAGTCCCAGCAGCTTCTTCACATACTGATCTGCAATTTCTTTTGTATCATGCTCTCCCACACCAATCAATACCAAAAAACCTTTCCCAATCTGGCCGATGATTTCACCGTCTACCTCTACGGATGCTTCCGTCACTCGCTGTATCACCAACTTCATGGGGTTTGATCCTCCAAAAGTTGTTTTCTCCACTCCGCTTCCTTGAACCCGGTGAGAACGTAATCCTCTCCGACTACCATCGGACGTTTTACCAACATCCCATCTGTGGAAAGCAGCTGAATCTGTTCCTCCTCCGACATATCCGGTAACTTGTCTTTTAGCTTCATTTCCTTATAAACCAGACCGCTGGTATTAAAGAAGCGTTTTAGAGAAAGCCCGCTTTTCCCATACCACTCCTTCAATTCCTCTGCGGACGGATTCTGCTCCTTAATCGGGCGAACTTCATATGCAATCCCCTGTTCCTCCAACCATGCAAGAGCCTTCTTACAGGTTGTACATTTACTGTAACATAATACAACTGGTTTCATTCTATATTCTCCTCTCTTTTATTCATGCCGCAAAGCATCAATCGGATTTAAGTTTGCCGCCTTAATAGACGGCAGCAGTCCGAAAATAATGCCAATCACCATAGAGAATATTACAGATGCAATAATTGCAGGTACCGATATTGCAACCAATGTCTGTGAAATTTTAGAAATTACCTCAGCCAGGATGATTCCTGCTATGACTCCGATGATTCCTCCAATGCTGGTAAGCACCGCTGCCTCGGTCAAAAACTGTGACAGAATCCTGCGCTTTCTGGCACCGATCGCTTTTTTCAGACCGATCTCACTGGTACGCTCCGTCACGGATACCAACATAATATTCATAACACCAATTCCGCCTACCAACAGCGAAATACTTGCCACCCAGAGCAGCAGATTATTGGTGCTTGCGCTGAGTTCCTGAAGATTCTTGGCCCGCTCCAGGAGATCCTCTGCTTTATACTGCAGATCACTGTCTGACTGAAGGATTGCCCCATTCATTAATTCTGCCGCATCTTTTCCGACAGAACTCATGTCCTCCGTACTTTTTGCCATAACAACTGCATTCTGGGGCTCGTCAAACCCGAAAACAATCGGCCAGCAGACATCCGGTATCAGTACGGTTCCATAATCCTGCTGATAATACATTTGATATTCTTCCATGGAATTGATGACCGGCTGAAAAGAGTCCGCTTTCTTAATCAATCCCACCACCGTAAACGGCTCTCCCCGGATTTCAATGGTTTTCCCCAGCGCGGATTCTTCCTGAAACAATGCAGAAGCTGCTGTCGTATCCAACAGCACGACCTTCCGAAATCCCTGATAATCACCGTCGATAAAGCCGCGTCCTGCACTGACTACATATCCGCAGGTGTCCAGATACTGCTGATCGATCCCGTATGCCTTACCGCTGTCCAATCTGGTGTCTCCGTTACTGATTCCATCCACATACGTTCTGCTGTTAAAGAAAGAGGCATTTTCTACATGATCCAGTGCACGAATTCCCTCTTTTATATCATCCGACAAGGGAATCACACCCTCCGGAGTTCCACTGTCCATCCAGTATTCTCCGTCGCCCTGATTCAGGGTAATGGTAACATTGTTATTGCCTGCACCGATCAGATTCTGCTTAATCTGTTCATTCGTTCCTTTAATCGTTGATACAATGGCGATAATGGATGCAATTCCAATAATAACACCCAGCATTGTCAGGAAGGAACGCATCTTGTGAGACCAGATTCCCTGAAAGGATAATCGAATATTCTCTAACATGTTTTCCCTCCTTAATATCCATATAGCTGATTTATCGTGCCCTCTTTTGTCCTGGCACCTTCTTTTACGTTCTTTCCATAAGGAAATGCAATCCAGTCTTCACTGGTGATACCGCTCTTGATCTCATAGGTATCTCCCCAGAAAATCCGCCCTGTCCGGATTTCCTGCCGCTTTAACCGTCCGTCTTCCCCTCTTAAAAATACATATTTCACACCATCTTCCTCACGGATAAATGCTTTGCTTAAAGATATGGTATCCTGACCCTGCATCATTTCATCTTCTCCCGGCTGCTGATTTATCGTAATCTGTACGTATTCATTGTTCTGCAGCTCATCTCCGCCGCTGGCAATATAGGCAGTAAACGGATAACCTGACACATTGGCATTACTGTAATCATAGTAATTATCTGCCGGATAAGGAGAAATATCCTTGATCGTAGCCTCGCACATGATGCCGCTTTCATAAGACATAATATCCACCTTATCTCCTTCTTTGACAGAATCCAGTTTCAACTCACTGACGGTACCCTTCACATACAATCCTTCCGAACCAGCTACTACAAGAAACGGAGAACCATCTTTCGGAGGATTCTTTGGATCACCGACAGTCTTCACAACACCATCGATTTTCGCCACTACCTGACCGCCCTCTACTGCTTTCTGATTGGCCCGCAGTTTGATATCCTCTTCTCTCAGATCCAATTCCAGTCCCTTGATTTCTGCCTCTTTGTCCTTGATCGCCTTTGCCAGTTCCTCCTTTGTATACGTCATCTCCGAGGAAGAGTCTCCGGAAGAAATCCGATTTGCCCCGGTACTTGAAGCGGTATCCGTAAAAATAAACTTCTCTGTTCCTTTCATTGTAAGATTCAAGGCAGCATTCTCATTCCCGCCGGCTGCTCTTGTCAAAGTCCTCCTGTTCCCAAAAAACATTCGGAGTGCAGACTCCGGCGTACTTGTCGGATCCGGCATAGAAGTTGGATCCGGTGCAGGGGTGGGCGTTACAATCTCCTTTTTCGACAAATCTAATACAGCCGCCCAATCCTCGGAATAAGGATGATCTATCAGTGAGCCATCCTGCAGCCAGGCTTTCATCAGCGGTCCATCTGCTTTGTCACCCTTCCGGACTTCCAATCGGAAAAAATATCCCCTTTCTGTTCTGTCGCCCATATTTCCACCCTCATCATAGGTATAACCCATCAAAGCGTTTAAGAAGGATGCCTGAACCACGGTCATGTCCTGGCAAAGAAAACAATAAGGATCTTCCTTCGTACCTGCACCTTTATAATACTTCTGCTCTGTAAATGCCCGATAATCCAACGGATGATTGGTTCCATTAAATACTTCCGCATCTTCATAAGAGGGCGTTGGTACAGGAGTTTCTGTGGGCTCCTCTGTCGGATCGGGAGCTATTGGTTCTGTAGGTTCCGGTTCTATAACTCCCCAATCATCTCCCGGCAGATCACCCGTACCAAAATCATCACCTCCCGGCAACTCACCGCCGGATGCCTGATTCGACACCGGTTTCGTCTTTTTCAGCTTTTTCAGATCATTCCGTGCCACCTGAAGTCTCAACTCCGCCTGATCACGGCCCAATTTCTGCATTTCCAGATTGAGATTTGTCAGTGTCATATCATACTTCAGCAGTACATCACCTTCCCTGACTGTATCTCCCTCTTTCACCAATACCTGCTCGACGCTCTGTGTATCTGTTAAATATACATTCTGTGAGGCGTCAGAAGCCACCATACCTTCCATGGTAGAACTGTCTCCCCAGTACCCTCCGTTATTAAGGTCACTGACCGGCACTACCATAACTTCAGATTTTTGCGCTCCCCTGACAGCGAATGTCACACCGGCACCTGCCGCACACACACCTGCTACAGAAAGAAGAATCGTAACAATTTTTTTCTTCGTTGTCATACGCCTGTCACCTCCTGCTTCAGTATACCGTCACGGATTTCCACCTTGCGGCCTGCGAAGGATGCGATCTCTGCATCATGTGTAATCATCAAAATGCTGACCCCTTCATCATTCAGGCTTTGAAACAATTCCATAACCTGCTCCCCCGATCTGGAATCCAACGCTCCTGTGGGTTCATCCGCAAGCAAAATCTTCGGCCGGTTTACAATCGCTCTGGCTATCGCCACTCTCTGCTTCTGTCCTCCGGAAAGCTGTGTTGGTTTAAACTCCATCCTGTCTGCCAGTCCGACACGCCCCAATGCCTCAGCCGCCCGCTCCCTTCTCTCCTTTTTTGGAATCCCGGCATATGTTAAAGGAAGTGCCACATTCTCCAATGCCGACTGTCTTGGCAAAAGCTGAAAGCTCTGAAATACAAACCCAATCTTCTGAAGCCGGATATCCGACATATGATTATCCGTACACTTTCCCACATCTTCACTGTCCAGAATATAGGTACCGCTGGTTGCCTGGTCCAGACAGCCGATAATATTCATCAACGTCGTTTTTCCGGAACCGGAAGGGCCCATAATCGCCACATACTCGCCTTCCTCCATTGCGAAACAGACATTCTTTAATACAGGAACTACCATCTTTCCCTGTATATAGTCCTTGCATATATCTTTCAATTCCAGAATCACTGCACATCCCCCTCTCCCTGGGAAATGCCTCCGTCTTCTGCACCTATACCGTCTTCTCCCATCGTATCGTCAATACCGCCTGTGATTCCATCCGTTCCATCTCCCATACTGTCATCTGTCATTCCGTCCATTCCATCTTCCACACTGTCTTCTATCATTCCGTCCATGCTATCGTCTGTCATCCCGTCCATTCCGTCTTCCATTTCGTCCATTCCTGCGGGATTACTCTGCCCCATCATGCCGTCTTCGCTGATTGCAGTTTCCATTCCCTCCTCAAGTCCCGGCTCCGGAAATGTAACAGCATCTTCTTTCGTAAGTCCTTCTGAAATCTCGTACTGCATCAGATTCTCATCGTATTGTCCCAAGGTCACATAACGTTTCTCCAGCTTTCCTTTTCCATTGTCCGCCCATACGAATGGCTCAGAATCCAGATCGTTGATAAAATAGTCTTCCAGCCAGACTCCGGCTTTCGGACCAGCCTCCTGGCCGTTATCCAATTCTATGTAGACATGCTGTCCCAGCATCAGATCCTCACTGCTCTCCAGTGTCACATAGAATGGATAAGAGCTTGTCTGTGCCATACTGTCAGAGGATGAATACATATTGTTATTATTTGCCTCGGCATTCTCTCTGTCAATGGTTGTAATCGTGCCTCTCCATGTCACAGAACTATCCACCCGGGAGCGGATAATAACCGGAGAATTTTCTGTGAGAGAACCGATATTCAACTCATTGATTTTTCCTTTTACCCGGTAATCCCCGGTCGCCAGAATCGTCATAAATGATGTATCACTGTTCCCATACATATCCGTCTCACCGGAGCCGCTGTTGTTAATCGATTTCACGACACCTGCAATCTCACTGGTCACTGTGGCATTATTAATATTTTCATTCAGCTTGTCTATCTCAACCTGCTTACTCTTGCCTTCATATTCTTTCTGCCTTACCTGCAGCTCTGCTTCCTGAATCTGCAGCTGCAGACCTGCACGGTCTTCTTTTGGTGCAGATTTCTTGTCCTTATAAAGCTGGGTAATATTGTCATTCATACTGTCAACTTCATTATAGATCCGCTCCAGATCCAATTTTGCCTGCTCCAGATCAGACTGAAACTTATCTGTATCATAATTAAAAAGCGGAGTTCCTACCTGCACTTCCTGACCTTCCTCCACCAGAATATCCTTGACTACTTTTTCTGCATTTTGCTGCACCTTCCAGGTATCCTGAGATTCCACAACTCCCGGAAAACGATTCATCAAACCATTACCGCTCCCGAGACTCATTAACTTTTCCACCGTACTGACATATACTACATTGTCATCCTTCGAACTGCTTTCTCTTCCCCATACAAACCAGCCGACACCGCCGATTACCAGGGCTGCTGCCACGCAGGCACATGTAATGATGATCGATTTTTTCTTCATATATACCCTCCACTCCATAATCGTATAAACATTTACTATGAAAGTCCCAGACAGCAGCCATGACCCGGAGCGTGCTTGCACGCGCAGGGACATGGATATTGGACGGGCAAGCCAGTATGAGTAAGGAGGACGATAGTCCGGATTACGAATACTGGCGGCGATTGCGGGAGCACAAGGTGCGGAGCAATCGACTTTCATGGATGGAGATGTCTGCGTCAGCAGACATCTCCATTTACTATGTATTGCTTTCATAGTAGCATATTTTTTCAAAGATTGTCTTAATGTTTCCTTACAATTTACTATGAAAGTTCCGGACAGCGGCCATGAGGAGCGCATGCTTGCATGCAGCGAGTCATGGACATTGGACGGACAAGCCGGTATGAGTAAGCAGGGCAATAGCCCGGATTACGAATACTGGCGGCAGATGCGGGAGTGCACAGCACGGAGCATCTGGCTTTCATAAATGGTGATGTCTGCGTCAGCAGACATGTCCGTTTATTATGAAAGTTCCGTACAGCGGACATGAGGAGCGCATGCTTGCTGGCGGCGATTACAGGAGCACGAACTATGGAGCAATCGCCTTTCATGAAAAAAACAGCACGATGTAAAATTCCTGCAACACGCATCTGCACTGCACCTACATCGTACTGTCGTTCCTTTATAACTTTATAATCGGAAATATTCCTTTCCGCACTTCTCATCCTCGTAAAGCTGCTGCTTTAATGCCTCCACAGACGGAAACTTCTGCTCAGGTCTCTGGTAATGATAAAGTTCCACCTTTGCCTCTTCCCCATATAAATCCATATCACAATCAAAAAGATGGGTTTCCACACCCACAAACTTTTCCAGAACTGTGGGCTTTATGCCAATATTTGTGATTCCGTAGAATTTCTTTCCTGCAACCCTGATTCCGGATGCATAAACACCTCTCGGCGGCAGAAGCTTGTCCTCTCCTGGAATCTGGTTGATGGTCGGAACCCCGATTGTCCTGCCCAGCTGATGTCCATGTATCACCTCACCTGTCACAGTATAAGGATATCCCAACAGTTCATTGACCTTCTCCATATGTCCCTTCAGAAGTTCCTCCCGGATATAGGTGCTGCTGATCTCCCGTGATCCATCCATCACCTTATCCAGAACTTCTACCTGAAATCCGTAAATGCTTCCCATCTGCTTAAGCAATTCTGGTGTGCCTTTCCTTCCATGACCGAAATGAAAATCCGATCCGACGACCAGTACCTTGGCACGAAGCTTTTTCACCAGAATCTCTCCGACAAAGTCCTCTGCCTCCATACACATAACCTCTGACACAAACGGACACTCAATCAAAGTGCAGACCCCATGACGATGCAGCTGCTCTCTGCGTTCCTCATTTGTCAGAAGCATCTGAGGCTTCCTCTGTCCAAGCTTTACCTGAGGTGATACGTCAAAAGTAAAGATGACCGTCTCCAAGTCATCTTTCTTTCCGATTTCCAATATCCGATGAATCAGTTTCATATGCCCCCGGTGTACTCCATCAAACTTCCCAAGTGTGATCACAGAAGGTCTTTCCGTCCCAAAATCCAGTGTTTTTCTGATATATCTCATAGGTTCCTCAACTCGTTTACAGAAACATTTTTTTCGGTTTATAGATATGGTGATGCTTATGGTATTCATATATCCCCATAAATATACGCTTACTGTCATACATCCTAAGTTGCTGCTTTCCATTTTCCTCTGTTTCAGATACCACAAACTGATCTGCACGAAGTGGATTTCCATTATGGATCAACAGATCAAATGCAGGGCTTACATACGCCTTTGGCAGTTCCCCAAACATCTCGTCAACCGCTGCCAGCTTTTCTTCCAGCCTGGCTTCCCGCACAAGTTCTTCTATCTGTGACAACGTACAGGCATCCTGAATTTGGAACCTCCCTACGCGTACTCTGGTCAGATGCTGCATCGCACCGCCGCATCCAAGCTTCTCACCGATATCATGGCATAATGTCCGGATATAAGTACCTTTTGAACAGCTCACACGGATAGTCACCTCCGGCAGATCCATTTCACAGATTTTAATCTCGTAAAATGTAACCGGACGCGCCTTACGTTCCACCGTCTTTCCTTCCCGGGCATATTCATATAATTTCTTACCATCCACCTTCAAAGCGGAATACATCGGCGGTATCTGCATCTGTTCTCCCAGAAACCCTTCCACACAGTTTATGATCTCCGTCTTACTGCAGTTCACCGGATGTTCCTCCAGAATCTTTCCGCTCATATCCTGCGTATCCGTCACGATGCCCAACCGCAGCACCGCCTCATAGGTCTTTGTCTCATCCGTCAGCAGATCACAAATCTTCGTAGCTTTGCCCAGGCAGACCGGAAGCACTCCCACCGCATCCGGATCCAGGGTTCCGGTATGCCCGATTTTCTTCTGCTTTAAGATTCCGCGCAGCTTTGCCACCACATCATGTGAAGTGAACCCGGCTTCTTTATAAATATTTAAGACTCCGTCATACATGCGTCTCACGCTTCCCCTGTCAATTGTTTTTCTATATAAAGTGTGATATTGTTGACCACATCAAAGGGACCTCCCTGCATGGTACATCCTGCGGCTTTTACATGACCGCCACCACCGAAAATACCGGCAATTTTACTGACATCCACCTCACCGTTTGACCGCATACTGACTTTAAATTCCTGAAAACTTAATTCATACAGGAACAACGCTACCTCTACTCCTGCCGTATTCCGAAGCTGGTTTACAATGCCGTCCAGATCCTTCGGTTCCAGCCCATAGAAGTCCATCTCCCTTTGGCGGACAATCCCGACAATACATCTGCCGTTCAAAAGCAGAATACTCTCCATCAGCGTCCGGCCCATAATCTGATTCTGAACATAAGTTTTCTGATAAAAACTTCCATCCACGATATCAGAAAATGGAATGCCCTTTTCCATCAGATTCGCTGCTATACGCATCGTCTCAGGTGATGTGTTCGAGTATTGAAACACACCTGTGTCATGGACAATGCCTGTGTAAAGAGCTTCCGCACAATCTTTCTGAATCTTTTCATCCTCCAGAAGTCCATACAGAACTTCACAGGTAGAACTGGCATCCGCCAGAATGTGATTTACTTCACATAATCCGCTGTTCGTCACATGGTGGTCAATACATACTGTATGTACCGCATGTTCCAGCAGCGGTGCTGCCACACCAATGCGATCCTTGCTGCTGACGTCCAGAAGGATGATCAGATCATAAACGCGGTCCGGCACACACACATTCTTTACCTGATCAATGTCTGCAATGAATTGAAAAACTTCTCTCGGTTTCTCCAGATAAACATCTGCCTGTATCTGAGGATAATTTTCCCTCAGATACAGGTACAGACCCATACAGGAGCCAACACAATCTCCATCCGGATTTACATGACCCGCGATCGCGATAGTTGCCGCACCATTCAAAACCTCTGCTAATTTATTCATCTGCCTCATCATCCTTTTCATGGATATCCCGATTCACATCATCAATCAGTTTCGACATGGTCACGCCGTATTCGATGGACTGGTCTAACACAAACTGGATTTCCGGCGTGTTCCTTAAGTTTACATTCTTTGCCAGGAGTCTGCGGACATATCCTTCTGCACTGCGCAGACCTGCGATCGTGTCCTCTTTTGCCTTATCATCTCCCAGCACACTGATATATGCCTTGCATGTCTTCAGGTCAGGAGCGACCTCCACTGCTGTAACCGAAGTCATCATGGCAATTCTCGGATCTTTGATTTCATTGCGGATAATCTGACTTAATTCCCGCTGTACTTCTCCATTGATCCTGGTGTTTTTAATACTATTTTTTCTCACTTTAATCCCTCTATTTTCTATCGTTGCCTATCTCGGTACTTCTACCATAACATAGGCTTCTACAATATCAAATTCCTGAATATCGTTGAAACCGTCAAATACCAGACCGCATTCGTAACCGGATTTAACCTCCTTCACATCATCCTTGAAACGCTTCAGGGATGCCAGCGGTCCTTCGAAGATCTGTGTTCCCTCGCGGCTGATACGTACCTTGCATCCTCTCTGGAAGATACCATCCAGTATATAACTTCCTGCGATTGTACCGACTCCGGAAGCCTTGAACAGCTGACGGATTTCTGCATGACCGATTACCTTCTCTTCGAAGATTGGATCCAACATACCTTTCATGGCTGCTTCCACATCCTCGATGGCCTGATAAATGACACGATACAGACGGACATCCACCCCTTCCTGCTCTGCAACCGTCTTTGCCTGCACATCCGGACGCACATTGAATCCGATAATGATTGCATTGGATGCTGCCGCCAGCGTAACGTCAGACTCATTGATCGCACCGACACCGCCGTGAACAATCTTAACTACAACTTCCTCGTTGGACAGACGTACCAGTGACTGTTTTACTGCCTCCACAGAACCCTGTACATCGGCCTTTACCACGATATTCAATTCCTTCAGGTTACCTTCCTGAATCTGGCTGAACAGATCATCCAGAGACATCTTCGCTTTTGTTTCTTCCAGCAGCTTATTCTTTCCTTCCGATACGAAGGTTGCTGCAAAATTCTTCGCGTCTTTATCCGTATCTGTGGCAACAAGGATCTCACCGGCATTCGGCACATCATTTAAGCCCAAAAGCTCTACCGGCATGGAAGGACCAGCCTCTTTCACACGGCGTCCCTTGTCATCCATCATAGCACGTACTTTACCGGAACATGCACCTGCGGCAATATAATCTCCCACATGCAGCGTACCCTTCTGAATCAGGATATTGGCAACAGGTCCTTTTCCTTTATCCAGTTTTGCCTCAATGACAAGACCTCTGGCTTTACGCTTCGGATTTGCTTTCAGCTCCATCACCTCTGCTGTCAGCAGGATCATCTCCAGAAGCTCTGTGATACCTTCTCTCGTATGCGCTGATACCGGAACAAAGATGGTACTTCCGCCCCAGTCTTCCGGAATCAATTCATACTCAGACAGCTCCTGTTTCACACGCTCCACATTGGCACTTGGCTTATCAATTTTGTTGATCGCCACAATGATTTCCACTCCTGCGGCTTTGGCATGGTTGATCGCTTCCACCGTCTGGGGCATAACACCGTCATCAGCTGCTACGACCAGAACTGCGATATCTGTGGAATTAGCGCCACGCATACGCATAGCGGTAAATGCTTCATGGCCAGGCGTATCCAGGAAGGTGATATTCTGTCCGTTGATCGTAACCACCGTAGCACCGATATGCTGGGTGATACCACCTGCCTCACGGTCTGTTACATGGGTATCACGGATCGCATCCAACAGAGAAGTTTTACCATGATCTACGTGTCCCATAACACAGACAACGGGAGGACGGGAAACCATATCCTTTTCATCCTCTTCTTCCTCACGAAGCAATTCCTCGATTACATCAACCTTTTCTTCTGCCTCCGCAATAATATCATAATCCAGTGCAATCTCCTGGGCCTTTTCAAAGTCGATTTCATGGTTCACAGTCACCATGATTCCTTCCAGGAACAGCTTCTTCACAATTACGGACGGCTGCATCTTCATCTTCTCAGCCAACTCACGAATTGTCAGTTTCTCCGGAAGTGTGATCTCCTTTACTTCCTCTTTCTTCTCTTCCTTTGGCTTCGGTGACGGCTTCTGAAGCGCTTTTGGAAGATTCTGATTCGGACGGCGTGACTGATTTGGACGATTCCCCTGATTCGGACGACGGTCTTCTCCAAACTTCTTATCTCTCAGTGAATCTTTCGTCTTATCTTTGTCTTTATGACTGGTATCTCTGGACGGCTTTTTCAGTCCAAGATCAATGGTCTCAACCTGCGGCTTCTTATCACGGCCAAAGCCATTACCCTGCGGACGGCCACTTCTGTCTCCCGGACGATTTGTACGATCTCCAAAGGGACGCTGCGGTCTGTCTCCCTGCGGACGAGCTGGACGATCTCCGTAAGAACGGTTTCCATTCCGGTCACCCTGGGGACGGTTTCCATTTCGCTCTCCATATGGGCGATTGTTATTACGATCGCCCTGCGGACGATTACTATTACGATCTCCATAGGAACGATTGTTATTACGGTCGCCCTGCGGACGATTATTATTACGTTCTCCATAAGAACGATTATTATTCCGGTCGCCCTGGGAACGGTTACTATTCCGATCGCCCTGTGGACGGCTGCCGTTCCGTTCTCCCTGCGGGCGATTGCCATTTCGGTCGCCCTGGGAACGGTTATTATTGCGTTCGCTCTGAGGACGACTGTTATGAGCATTCTGTGATACCGTGTTCTGAATACGTGCTCCTGCATCCTGTGCGGTAACGGATGGCTCTGTCTTTGTCTTCTGTACCTTTTCTGTCTGCACCGCTTCTGTCTGAGACTTCTGTACAGTTGCCGCTTCTGTCTGCTGCGGTTTCTCTACCTGCACAGTCTCCGATTGCTGCGGTTTCTGCACCTGTGCATTCTCTGCCTGCTGCTTTTGTGTCCGAATACTCTGATTCTTTTCCGCCTGCTGTACGTTCTCCGGCTGCAGACGCGCTGCCGGTTTTCCCTGTACAGATGCCCCATCTGCCTGCGGACGGGCTTCCTGGACTGGATTTGCAGCAGACTGCTCCCCTTTATCACGGGCTGCTTTCTCTCTTTTTTCTGCCTGGGCACGAGCTGCCTTTTCACTCTGAGCCCGCTGCTGAAGTTTCTTTCTGGCTTCCTGACTGGTTGCATTCTGAGGACGCAACACCTGAATGATATTTGACTTTTTCTTTGGTTTCTCCACTAACTTCTCCTCTACCTTTCCACTCTTGGAAGATTTGATTCCCAGTGACTTACGCACCAGTACTTCCTGATCCTCTTCGAGGGTACTCATATGACTTTTAACATCTACCTTTTTTTGTTTCAAAAAATCCATGACCTCTTTATTCGTTCGATTCAATTCTTTTGCAAGCTCATGTATTCTAAGTTTTGGCATTCTACCACCGACCTTTCTGACTACTCATTCATCTTCTTAGCGACTGCCTTCGCCAAGTTCTCATCTGTAACCGCAAGCGATGCCCGGAATGTCTTTCCTATTGCCATCCCAAGTTTTTCCATCTCCCCGAAATAGCAGATTGGCGTACGGTAGTATTCACACATATTACTGAATTTTTTTCTGGTGTTCTCTGAGGCATCTTCTGTCACGATCACAAGGGCAGCATTTCCTGATTTCACTGCATGCTCCACCTGAAACTCACCGCTTGCAATCTTTCCTGCCTTCATCGCCAGTCCCAGAAAGGAATAGACTTTCTTTTCATCCAAGGGCTTCCATCTCCTTTTCCAGGTTATCGTAAATTTCTTTCGGAATCGCCGTCTGGAAAGAACGTTCCAGCCCCTTGCTTTTTATGGCCTTCGTCAGACATGCCCTGTCCGGACAGACATATGCACCCCTGCCGTTCTTCTTTCCTGTGGCATCCAGCAAAATCTCACCTTCCGGAGTCCTGATCACCCGTATCAGTTCCTTTTTGCTTTTCATTTCGTTGCATCCGATGCATTTACGCATCGGAACTTTTCTCACAGTTCCCAAACAATCACTTCCTGCCTATTCTTATTTCTTAAAGCAGCAGACTTTAAGGTCCGCCATTGATAACTATTCCTCCTCTGCGGCTTCCTGTTCCTCATATAACTCTGCCGTATCCTCTGCTGCATCAGCAACAGTATCTTCTGTCATGTCTTCTGCAGCATCCTCGTCGAATGCCTCATAGGAATCCTCATCATACTCATCTTCTTCATAGTACTCGAAATCACCGGCTTCCCTTGCCTGTGTCTCACTCTTGATATCAATCTTAAATCCGGTAAGTCTTGCTGCCAGTCTTGCATTCTGACCTTCTTTACCGATTGCCAGAGACAACTGATAGTCCGGAACGATCACCTTCGCTGTTTTCTCATCCGGATCTGCCATAACAGAGATTACTTTTGCCGGAGAAAGGGCATTCTCAATCAACAGTGCCGGATTCTCATCCCAGTTGATGATATCAATCTTTTCACCGCGCAGTTCATCCACAATGGCATTCACACGTGCTCCGTTCATACCTACACAGGCGCCGACCGCATCTACATCCGGATCATTGCTCCATACAGCAATCTTGGTGCGTGATCCCGCCTCACGTGCAATACTTTTCATCTCCACGATTCCATCTTTTACCTCTGTAACCTCCGCCTCAAAAAGACGTTTTACAAGTTCTGGATGGGTTCTGGACACCAGAATTTTCGGTCCCTTCGGCGTATCCTTTACTTCCAGTACGTATAATTTGATACGCTCTGTCGGAAGGAATTTTTCTCCCTTTACCTGCTCATTCTCTGTCAGAAGAGCATCTACTTTACCCAGATTGATACTCACGTTATTCCCTACATATCTCTGGACAATACCGGTAACCAGATCATGTTCCTTTTCGTAATACTGGTTGTAAAGTACTTTACGTTCTTCCTCACGGATCTTCTGTAAAATTACATTCTTGGCATTCTGAGTGGCGATACGCCCAAACTCCTTCGACTTGATCTCCACATGCACGATATCGCCAAGTTCATACTTGGAATCTTTCATTCTCGCATCCGCCAGACCAATCTGCAAAACCGGATCCTCCACATCTTCCACAACCTCTTTCTCCGCATATACGGAAAAATCACAGGTCTCCGGATTGATGTTGACCTTCACATTATCCGCCTTGCCGAAATGATTCTTACATGCCTGCAAAAGGGACTGCTCAATGGCTTCCAGCAAAGCATTCTTGCTGATATTCTTTTCCTTTTCCAGAATATTAAGGGCTTCCAATAACTCTGTATTCATTTTTCTCTTTTCCTCCTGTAATCAACGAACTGCCACAACAATTCTTTAAAAATCAAATGCCAGACGAATCAACGCGATATCTGCTTTCTCAAAAGTCTGCTCACTTCCATCTTCCGTTATAATTGTCACACTGTTCTCATCATATGCATGCAATACACCATAAAATTCCTTCTGTCTGTCAATTGCACGGTAGGTCCTGATTTCCAGTTCTTTGCCCATGCTTCTTTCATAGTCCTTTTCCTTCTTCAGCGGACGGCCCAGTCCCGGAGAACTGACCTCCAGAATATAGGAATCTCCGATAAAATCCTGTTCGTCCAGTTTGTCACCGAATGCACGACTCACCACTTCGCAGTCATCTACCGTAATACCGCCCTCTTTATCAATGTAAGCCCTCAGATACCAATTGCCGCCTTCCTTGACATATTCCACGTCTACCAGTTCGAATCCCTGCTGGTCTATGATAGGCTGAATCAGAGTTTCGGCTTTCTGCTCATATTCTTCCTTTTTACTCACCCTTATCACCACCTTCTTATTTTTTCTTCCAACAAAGAAGAGTGGACATCGCGTCCACTCTTCAGCCAGTAACATCATTAACAGTTACAGTATAGCACCCTTATTCTGGAAAAGCAAGGGCTAAATCGCCGGAAAATGCAGAATCACCCCCACTTTTAAGGCATTTTCACCGAAATTCAGATCTGTCCTTTCACATGGACATCCAACTGGTTATACGGAATTTCAATCCCTTCTTCATCAAATGTCAATTTTATCTTCTCTAGCATGTCCCATCGCGTCTGGATATAGTCTTCCGTAGCTACCCACGCCCGAAATCCGATGGTCACCGAACTGTCCTCCAGTCCGTCCACAAAAAACTGCCTGTCCTCTTCCTGAAATCTGGAATCATGTTCTACCAGTTTTTCCAATACTTCTTTTGCTTTCCGCAAGTTGGCCTGATAAGAAATTCCGACTGTGATCTCAAGTTTTCTCCGGTTCATGGCAGTGACATTCGTGATCGTGTGATTCGTCAGATTCGAATTCGGCACCAGAATCATCCGATTGTCAATACTCATGATCGTAGTATAATACATCTCTATCTTTTGAACGGTTCCCTCCACGCCTTCGGAAGGACAGATAATGTAATCCCCCGCCCGGAAGGGTTTTAAAAACAAAATCAAAATACCACCCACAAAGTTCGATAGTCCGCCCTGCAATGCAAGCGAAATACCTACTCCTGCAGAGGCAACCAGTGCTGCAATGGAAGATGCCTCCACACCGAACTGAATTACAATGGAGACAATGGTGATTCCCAGGATTCCATACCTCACCAGTGAAATCACAAAACTGGCGGCCGCCTGCTCCACATGAAACCGTTCCAGATCCCGTTTCAGCCTTTTACAAATATATTTGAGCAATTTACTGACTACAAGATAAACCAGTATGGAAAGAACTACTTTCCATAAAAATTCCAACGCGCCGGCTCCCTTACCCGTCATCCATTGTACAAGCCCTTCCCAGGATATCATCCTTTACGCTTCTCCTCTTTCTCGATTTTCTCCTGCAGTTCCTTTTTCAGATCTTTCTTAGCAGCAGCCATTTTCCTCTTCGTCTTGCTCTTCGCCGTCTTATTATCCACCAGCTTTTCCACTGCCTTGGAATACTTAAATACAGCTGCAGACAACGGTGCAATTTTTATGGTAATGGAATTCTTTCTCTCGTCATGTTCCACATTCTTACTGATTTTAACTCTAGGATTCACAAATCCCGTTCCGCCGAAAACTGCCGCATCACTGTTGAAAATTTCTTTATATTTTCCCGGATATGGAACACCCACCCGGAAATTTTCATAACTCTGACCAGAGAAATTGCAGACAATCAATAACGTTTCCTCTTTCTTTTTTCCCTTTCTAAGGAAAATCAGAAGATTTTTCTCCCATTCCAGACAATTGATCCATTCAAAACCTTCCGGATCAAAATCTTTTTCATAAAGTGCCGGTTGTTCCCGGTAAAGCTTCAGCAAAGCTTTCATAAACACCTGCATCTGCTGATTCTTCTCTTCCTCCAGAAGCTCCCAGTCCAGTCCCTGCTTTTCTGACCATTCCCGATGCTGTCCGAAATCCTGTCCCATGAAGAGCAGCTTTTTCCCCGGATGTGCCAGCATATATCCATATGCCGCCTTCAGATTGGCAAACTTCTGTTCCTCATTCCCCGGCATCTTCTCCAGCATGGAAGCCTTCCCATGTACCACCTCGTCATGGGATAAAGTAAGACAGAACTTCTCACTGTAAGCATATACCATGCTGAATGTCAATTGATCGTGATGTGCTCCTCTGTATACCGGGTCATACCGCATATACCCCACAAAATCATTCATCCACCCCATATTCCACTTATAATCAAATCCCAGTCCTTCCTCGTTCAGATCTCCTGTGATCTTTGGCCATGCAGTAGATTCCTCGGCAATCAGCAGCGCATCCGGATATTTTTTCTTAAAGATAGAATTCAAGTGTTTCAAAAATTCGATAGCTTCCAGATTTTCATTACCGCCGTAGATATTCGCCACCCATTCGCCATCATTTTTTCCATAATCCAGATACAGCATAGAGGCTACCGCATCCATACGGATTCCGTCCGCATGGTACTTTTCCGCCCAGAACAGGGCATTGGCTAACAGAAAATTCGTCACCTGAGGCCGTCCGTAATTATAAATCAGAGTTCCCCAGTGGGGATGGCTTCCCTGCCTCGGATCAAGATGTTCATACAGACAGGTGCCGTCAAAACTGCACAGCCCAAACGTATCTCTTGGAAAATGTGCAGGAACCCAATCCAGAATCACTCCAATTTCCTGCTGATGCATATAATCCATAAAATACATGAAATCCTGGGGTGTTCCGTAACGCGCTGTCGGTGCATAGTATCCGGTCACCTGGTAACCCCAGGATTCATCCAACGGATGTTCCATCACCGGCATCAATTCAATATGAGTATACCCCATCTCTTTTACATACTCCGCCAGCATGGGGGCAAGTTTCCGATAATTGTAAAAATACTGCTCCTCTCTGTCCCCTGGAACCTTCCAGGAACCCAGATGCAGCTCATACACATACATCGGCTGGCTCTTTCCCTGCACAGATTTTCTTTTGCGCATCCAATCACTATCATTCCAGTGATAACTCAAATCTGCCACAACAGATGCTGTACCCGGACGATTCTCCGCCGCATTGGCATAGGGATCAGCCTTCAGGTAGGTCAATCCGCCCTTCGCCTTAATCTCGTATTTATACAACACTCCTGCTTCAAGTTTCGGTATGAACAACTGGAAGATTCCGCTGCTGTCCAGTTTTTCCATCTGGTACACACGCCCATCCCAGTGATTAAAATCGCCCACGACACTGACTCTTATGGCATTCGGCGCCCAGACAGCAAAATAAACACCCTCTACACCGTCAATCCGCATCGGATGTGCCCCCAGTTTTTCATAGATATCATAACAGATGCCAGCCTCAAACTGCTTCTCCTCTTTCTCTGTTATCATAGAAGGAAACGCATATGGATCAAAAATCTCTCTGCTCTCTTCTCCCTCTCCTACCACATATACATATCCAGGAATCCTCTTTCTATCGAGAAATACTGCAAAGAATCCTGACTCATCCTCCTGTACCATCTCATAAAGCTGGTTATCCTTCAAAGTCTTTACATAAACCTTTTTTTCTCCCGGCAAAAAACACTGAATCAGTACACCTTCTTCTGTAACTCTTGGTCCAAGAATACGCTTGGGATGATCCTCTTCTGAGTAAACTACCGCCTCAATTTCAGCCCAGTCCATAAAATCATATAATTTGTCGTTCATTCCTCTGGCCTCCTTCTGTCATGATTCAAAATCGCAGCTGTTCTGTACGTTTACAGTTGCCCGAAATTGCTCCTTTCCGAACACTTATCTTTATTTTATCATTATTATCAGAAAATTAAAAGGACTTATTCCTCTTTCCGCAGCATATCTAAACGGACATGTCTGCTGACGCAGATATCACCATATATGAAAGTCAGATACGTTCTATCTTATGTATAAATAATCCGCTTCTCAATTTCGGTTCAAACCAGGTAGATTTTGGGGGCATCAGAAGATCCGCGTCTGCCACATCAAACAATTCCCCGATTGACGTAGGATACATAGAAAAAGCACAGATACAGTCCGCCCCGCAGCGGCGTTCCAGTTCCTGCAGCCCCCGGATTCCTCCTACAAAATCAATTCTGCCATCTGTCTTTGGGTCCTGAATTCCAAAAAACGGCTCCAAAATTTCCCGTTGCAAAAAGGCGACATCCAGAGCTCCTACCGGATCCTCCTGACATCTTTCCTTCCTTGCGCTCAGCCGATACCAGCTTCCGTTCATATAGAAGCCCATTTCACCCTTTTTCTCTGGTCTGTAAGCGTTCTCCCCAACTGCCTCCACTTTACATACCTCTTCCAACTTCTTCAGTATCTCCTCCGGCTGATATCCATTCAATTCCTTCAGTACACGGTTATAATCCATAATCATCAGCTCTTCATCTGCAAACAGCACCGACAGAAAGTAATTAAACTCCTCTTGTCCGGTAAAGTCAGGATGTTCTTCCCTCCGCTTCAGAGATACCCTGACCGCAGAAGCTGCACGGTGATGTCCGTCCGCAATATACGTGTGCTGCAAATCTGCAAAAGCTTTCGTCAATGCACTGACGTGCTCCGCATCTTCAATCACCCACACACGATGCCAGACACCGTCCTCTGCCATAAAAGCAGTTTCCGGCTCCCTTCTCTTCTCTTCCTCCAGAATTTTTCTGATTTTTTCATTTCCACGATAAGCAAGAAAAATCGGTCCTGTCTGAGCACTGCACACATCCACATGTCTCACCCGATCCTCTTCCTTCTCACGCCTGGTATTTTCGTGTTTCTTAATCACACCGCTGATGTAATCATCCACTGCTGAACAGGCTACCAACCCAGTCTGGCTTCTTCCATCCATCACCAGCTCATAAATATAATAACACGCCCTCTCATCCTGAACAAAAACTCCTTCCGACTCCATCTGACGCAGCATCTCATCAGCCTTTTGATAAATCTCCGGCGCATACATATCACAATCCGGCTCAAACTGTGTCTCCGGTCTGTCAATCCGAAGGAACGAGTATCCGTCCCCCTCCACCTTTTCTCTTGCTTCACTCCTGCTATAGACATCATAAGGCAGCGCCGCTACCTTATCTGCTAATTCTGTCCTGGGTCTCAACGCCCGAAACGGTCTGATTACAGCCATCTTTTTCCTCCCTGCATCTCATATATTATAATTTCCGGTAATTGTTCTGTATTCTGACAATTGCCGGCTGATTACCGCCTGTTTTTCTATAAGTACGTCATTGATTTCTTATAAACTTTCCCATCCGATGAATCGCCTGAAACAGAACCGGAAACCGTCTCCGGTTTCTGTGTATAACCTTCAAAACTCCCCAACTCTTCTTCCACCTGGTAAATTTCCTGCTCTTCTTCATGATTCAAACTTCCATCCCTTGATTTTTCTCTGGAGAAGTATCCTTTTCCTTATTTTTATAATTTATTTTTTCAATCTCACACTGGTGCAGTTTCGTTTCTCTATCATAATTAATACCTACAAGCAAAAGCTCTCCTGCATAATCTTTCAGTGCGCTTATATACTGTTTATCCTTTATTTGAGCAATTGCGCCTTTCGCAGATTTGTCCCACTTCATTTCCACAAGAATTACTGCCTTATCTGCATGTCTGCGGGGAAGAAATACAAGATCTGCAAATCCCTTTCCTGTCGGAAATTCACGCACAACCACATAATCTTTTCTTGCACTGTAATAGGCAAGTGACATCACACAACTCAACGAATTCTCATTGTTATATGACAAAATGGAGGTAGTCTCCATATGAACTTCATCAATCCCTCTCGCTACCGTATCGGCATCTTGCTGTAAGGTAGATTCCAGAAGTTTTTCTGATTTTTCAATCGCGTTGGCTAACTTATCCCATCCTCCGTTTTTGATTGACCGCACAAATTCACCCCGGACTTCCTCGTTAGGAATAAACACTTCCCGGGTCTGTCCATCGTAGGCGAGATACCCCAGATGGACCAATAATGTGAGCACGTCATCTTTACTTTTGAACGTGGTCATATCATTTTGAAAAGAACCAGTATCAATAACACATCTGCCACCTGCAAGCATAACGACAACTGCATCTTTTAATCCATCAAAATTCATATCTATATAAATCTTAAGCGCCTCATAAGTCTCTGTGCTGATCCAATAACTCTGAAATTCTCTCTCCTGCATAGCATCGATCACAGATTTCGGATTATATACATGCTGAATCCTCTTAAATTTGTATCCATCATACCAACGTTTCGCTTCATTAAAATCCATATGATACTCTTTACACAGATTTTTTACTTCCTTTTCCGTGAATCCCACATACTCAGATGTACGTTTTGGATTTGTCATGGAACATTCCTCGAACATATTCAATGCCGAATGTGTTCCATACTTTTTAATCGGTAAAATTCCCGTTATATATGCCAAATCAACATACAACTGATCCTTTAATAAGTCCCGCAGGAAATCCAGGTACTTTGTTTGTGCTTCCATATCATGCTGTTTCTCACGAAAAATACAGTCCCACTCATCAATAATGAAAACAAAACCCATTCCCGTACAATTATATATTTGTTCCAGTGCAGATGAAAGATGTGTCTCCTCCGGTTCAAAATGCATTCCAAAAACTTGTTTCAGTTCTTTCAAAACTGTCTTTTCCAGATATGAAACCAGATTTTTCGCTCCGTCTGCCCGGCTCAGAAAACGTTGCATATATAAAAAAATTACATTATGCTTGTTCAAATGCTTTTCAAATTCCGGATCCTTCGCAATCACAAATTCAGAAAATATTTCCCGCGAATCGCACCCTCTGCTGTAATAAGCCACTAACATATCAACTGCCATTGATTTTCCAAACCGCCGTGGTCTGCTAACACAAATATTACTCTGCTTCGTTCCCAATATATTATTCGTGTAAGAAATCAATCCTGTCTTGTCAACATATATTTGCGAATGAACAGCCTTTAAAAAAGCATTATTCCCAGGATTTAAGTATATCCCCATCACATAAATCCTCCTTTCTGCACTCCTGTAATCAGCATCACCTTTCCTGCGATTCCCTGATATTCTCTAACAAAAATCGGATCTGCTCATCTTGTAACATAGTATAGCCGATTTTCATCTGCTTTACAAGCGAAAAAGCCTGCTGCAACACATCGCGGGATATTTGAAATGTGAATTGTAACAGAAAAATACCCCGTCTCACCATACAAACACGGCAAGACGAGGTATCCTATATTCTGCTTTCCTGTAACTGTTCAGCGTCTCACAGTTACCGCGCTTTATTTCACAATCCGTACTTTGAGAACTCCATCGATTTCCTCCAGAGCTTTTACAATTTCTTCGGTAGCCGGACTTTCCAAATCAATCAGCGTATACGCATAATTCTCTTTTCCTTTGTTGGTAAGATCTGCAATATTCACTTTCGCATCTCCCAAAACCTTTGTAAACTGGCTCAGCATATTAACAATATTTCTATGATTGATTGCAATACGTCCTTCTGCCGTACAACGGCCCATATCACACGCCGGGAAGTTTACGGAATTCCTGATATTACCATTTTCCATATAATCACGCAGCTGTTTTACTGCCATAACCGCACAATTGTCTTCGGACTCCTCGGTAGATGCTCCAAGATGCGGCGTAACCAGTGTTCCCGGAGCGCCTGCAACAACCGGATTGGCAAAATCTGTCACATACTTCTTTACCTTACCCTCTTTTAATGCTTCGACCAAAGCGTCCTCATCAACCAGAAGGTCACGGGCAAAATTGAGAAGTACCACACCGTCTTTCATCATAGCAATCGCTTCTTTATTAATCATTTTCTTTGTGCTTTCCAGAAGCGGCACATGGATCGTAATATAGTCACAGTCACGATAGATATCCTCCACGGACTGAATATGATGGATAGAACGAGACAAGTTCCATGCTGCATCTACGGAGATATATGGATCGTATCCATATACATCCATGCCCAGATGAGTAGCTGCATTCGCTACCAACTGACCGATGGCACCCAAGCCAATGATTCCAAGCTTTTTACCGCTGATCTCACATCCGGCAAACTGCTTTTTCTGCTTTTCTGCCTGTTTGCCCACATCCGGATTCTCTTTCTGACTCTCTACCCACTCAATACCGCCTACGATATCACGGGAAGCCAACAGCATTCCTGCCAAAACCAGCTCTTTTACACCGTTGGCATTTGCACCAGGTGTATTGAATACCACGATACCATGTTCCGCACATAACTCCAACGGAATGTTATTCACACCTGCACCTGCTCTGGCAATCGCTGCCAGATGATCGGGAAGCTCCATATCGTGCATCTTGGCACTTCTTACCAGCACAACATCAGCATCTTCAAAATTCTCCGTCTTCTCATATTCCCCACCGAAATTTACCAAGCCGACCTCGGAAATCGGATTCAGACAATTATACTTAAACATTACAGATTCTCCTCTTCAAACTTCTTCATAAATGCAACCAAAGCTTCCACGCCTTCTTTTGGCATTGCATTGTAGATACTTGCACGCATACCGCCTACTGTTCTGTGACCTTTCAGATTCACCAATCCTGCTTCTGTCGCAGCAGCTACAAATTTCGCATCCATCTCTTTATCACCTGTGACAAAAGGTACGTTCATCAGAGAACGGTCTTCTTTTACTACCGTACCTTTGAACAGTTTACTGGAATCCAGGTAATCATACAAAATTGCGGCTTTCTCTTCATTGCGCTGCTTCATCACTTCCAGACCGCCCATCTTTTTCAGCCATTTGAACACTTTTCCGCACATGTAGATACAGTAGCAGTTCGGTGTATTATACAGAGAGTTTGCATCTGCATGTGTCTTATAAGTCATCATGGTAGGAGTTCCCGGAAGAACATCTTCCGTAATCAGATCTTCTCTCACGATGGCAATTACCATACCTGCCGGTCCGATATTCTTCTGTACACCGCCATAGACAATTCCGTATTTTGATACATCAATCGGCTCAGACAGGAAACAGGAGGAAACATCGGATACCAGAATTTTTCCTTTGGTATTCGGAAGTTTCTTATATTTTGTTCCATAAATCGTATTATTCTCACAGATATACACATAATCTGCATCCGGGCTGATCGGCAGATCCGAACAATCCGGAATATAGGAAAAGGTCTTATCCTCGGAAGTTGCAATCTTGTTGGCCTTACCGTACTTCTGTGCTTCCTGCCATGCTTTCTTTGCCCACTGACCAGTTACGATGTAATCTGCAACCTTATTCTTCATCAGGTTCATAGGAATCATGGCAAACTGAAGGGAAGCGCCTCCCTGTAAGAACAACACCTTATAATTGGAGGGAATTCCCATGAGTTCACGTAAATCTGCTTCCGCTTCCTGAATAATCGTATCAAAAGCCTTAGACCGATGACTCATCTCCATCACAGACATCCCTGTTCCGCGATAATCCAACATCTCCTCCTGTGCTTCTTTTAATACTTCTTCCGGTAACACCGCCGGTCCAGCGGAAAAATTATATACTTTACTCACTTTTTTCATCCTCCTGATTCTTCTTGCTCCAATGCCCCTTACGATCCGTGTCTGCTTTCAAACACTTCACTCACTTTAGCACTCTACAATACTATAATATACATCTTCTGTTATTTTCTTGTCAATCCCTTATCTGCCTTTTCCCGACGATTTCTTACAATTCCTTTTTCGCCAGATCTGCCTCATCAAATACTTCTTCATTTGCCGATCCTGCCGGAACCATCGGGAATACTTTATCATCACAGTCAATCTGACAGTCGATGACAACCGGAACCTTCAAAGCAATTGCCTTTTCAATCGCAGCTCCCACTTCTTCCTTTTTCGTCACGCGGATTCCCACTGCACCCATGGCCTCCGCCAACTTCACAAAATCCACCTGATCATTTAAAATCGTATTGGAATACCGCTGTCCGTAAAACAGTGTCTGCCACTGGCGAACCATACCAAGCACATGATTATTAATTACCAGTTCAATCACCGGAATATTACTGCGGACTGCTGTAGCAATTTCATTCATATTCATACGGAAACATCCGTCTCCTGCTACATTTACCACTACTTTATCCGGTTTTCCTGATTTTGCGCCAATCGCAGCCCCCAGTCCATATCCCATAGTCCCCAGTCCACCGGAAGTCAGCAACTGACCGGGACGACTATATTTATAATACTGAGCTGCCCACATCTGATGCTGACCTACATCGGTTACAACAATTGCCTCACCCTTTGTCACACGGTAAAGTTCTTCGATCACATACGGACCAGTCAAACCATCCGGGTTATACTGCATCGGATAGGATGCCTTCATTGTCTCTACCTGATCCACCCATTCTTTGTGGTCATTTTCCTCCACCATCGGAATCAGACGTTTCAGTACTTCTTTGATATCACCGATAACACTTGCATCCACAATCACATTCTTGTTAATTTCCGCGGGATCAATATCAATCTGCAGAATCTTTGCATTCTGTGCAAACTTCGAAGTGTTTCCTGCCACACGGTCTGAGAAGCGGGCTCCGATTACCACCAGAAGGTCACACTTGTTGAGACTTAAGTTTGAAGTCTTTGTACCGTGCATACCAACCATGCCGGTATATAATTCATCCGTTCCGTCAAATGCCCCCTTTCCCATCAAAGAGTCGCAAACCGGAGCATGGATTTTATGAGCAAATTCACGCACCTCGTCTGCGGCACCGGAGATCACGGCACCGCCGCCTACAAAGATAAACGGTCTCTTTGCAGTATTGATCATATCAGCGGCTTTCTCAAGATCTGATTTCCAGATACTCTTGGTCACCCGCTCGATCTTCTCAGGTTCCTGGTATTCATATTCGTAAGTAGCAGCCGTCACATCCTTTGTAACATCCACAAGAACAGGACCCGGTCTTCCGCTTTTTGCAATTGTAAATGCGCGGCGGATTACCGATGCAAGCTGGCTGATATCCTTTACAATCGTACTGTGTTTTGTGATCGGCATCGTCACACCGGCAATATCAATCTCCTGAAAACTGTCTTTTCCCAGCAATGCTTTTCCTACATTCGCAGTAATTGCCACAACCGGCACAGAATCCATATATGCAGTTGCAATACCGGTAACCAGGTTGGTTGCTCCCGGTCCGCTGGTCGCCATGCAGACACCGACTTTTCCGGTTGCTCTTGCATACCCGTCTGCAGCATGGGAAGCGCCCTGCTCATGAGAGGTCAGTATATGGTGGATCTCCGGATGACGATACAATTCGTCATATACATTCAGTATCGTCCCTCCCGGATAACCGAATACGGTATCTACTCCCTGCTCTTTTAAACATTCAATTATAATTTGAGATCCTGTTAATTGCATGTTCTCTTCTCTCCCTTCCCGTACCTGTATTTATTTTATCTCCAAAACTGCGCCGCGTTTTGCACTTGTAACCATTTTTGCATATCTGGAAAGATATCCTGTAGTTACTTTCGGCTCTCTTGGCTGCCAATTTTTCTTACGTTCTTCCAAAACTTCATCGCTGACAGCAATTTCCAGTTTATTCTCCGGAATGTTGATTTTGATGATATCTCCTTCTTCTACCAGTGCGATGGGACCGCCTACAGCAGCTTCCGGGCATACATGACCGATGGATGCCCCTCTGGATGCTCCGGAGAAACGACCGTCGGTAATCAATGCCACCGTAGAACCCAGTCCCATACCTGCAATTGCAGAGGTTGGATTCAGCATTTCCCTCATACCAGGTCCGCCCTTTGGTCCTTCATAGCGGATAACGACCACATCTCCTGCCACGATCTTACCGCCCTTAATAGCCTCAATTGCATCTTCCTCACAATCAAAGACTCTTGCCGGGCCTTCATGTACCATCATCTCTTCACAGACAGCGGAACGTTTTACAACGGCTGTCTCAGGCGCCAGATTTCCTTTCAGTACAGCAATACCGCCTGTTTTACTATATGGGTTTTCAACCGGACGAATAACCTCCGGATTTCTATTCACACATC
This sequence comes from uncultured Lachnospiraceae bacterium, assembly GCA_900539175.1. Classification (GTDB taxonomy): domain Bacteria; phylum Bacillota; class Clostridia; order Lachnospirales; family Lachnospiraceae; genus Novisyntrophococcus. The sequence goes on along the minus strand of UQAW01000029.1, from coordinate 3,846 downwards.
CCTCGATGTTTTCACCTACCGTTTTACCCGTTACGGTGATGCACTCTGTGTGAAGCAATCCCAGTTTATTCAATTCATTCATAACTGCATAAACGCCGCCTGCCTCATTCAGATCTTCCATATAAGTCGGACCTGCCGGTGCCAGATGGCACAGGTTCGGAGTCTTTGCACTCAGTTCATTTGCCAGTTCAACATCAAAATCAAAACCCGCTTCATGGGCAACTGCCGGCAGATGCAGCATACTGTTTGTGGAACATCCAAGTGCCATATCTACGGTCAGAGCATTCAAAAATGCTTCTTTTGTCATAATATCTCTCGGACGGATATTCCTGCGGTACATCTCCATCACCTGCATACCGGCGTGTTTTGCCAGAATCAGACGGTCGGAGTAAACGGCCGGAATGGTTCCGTTGCCCTGTAATCCCATACCCAATACTTCCGTCAGACAGTTCATACTGTTGGCAGTATACATACCGGAACAGGAACCACAGGTCGGGCAGGTCTTACACTCATACTCTCTTACGTCTTCTTCCGTCAGATTTCCCACGGCGTAGGCACCCACTGCCTCGAACATGGAAGAAAGACTTGTCTTATGACCTTTGACATGACCTGCAAGCATCGGACCGCCGCTTACAAATACAGTAGGTACATTGATTCTTGCTGCTGCCATCAGAAGTCCCGGTACATTCTTATCACAGTTCGGGATCATAACCAGTGCATCAAACTGATGGGCAGTTGCCATACATTCGGTGGAATCGGCAATCAGATCTCTTGTTACCAGAGAATACTTCATTCCGATATGCCCCATGGCAATACCGTCACAAACTGCGATTGCCGGGAACACAACCGGTGTTCCGCCTGCCATAGCCACGCCCTTTTTAACGGCTTCTGTAATTTTATCCAGATTCATATGTCCCGGTACAATTTCATTGTAAGAACTTACAATACCTACCAACGGGCGGTCCAGTTCTTCCTGTGTCATGCCAAGTGCATGAAACAAACTTCTGTGAGGCGCCTGCTGCATTCCTTTAGTTACTGCATCACTTTTCATCGCTCTCTCTCCTTCTATCTTTGCATTTTCTTAAATATCATGATGAAAGCGTCAAAAGGTATTTTGACGCTTATGATATACGGATTGCTTCGCATTTCATGCTCCCGCAATCCTAAAACACCTCAAATTCGCTCATTTTTCTACGAAAAATGGCTACTTTTCGGTGTTTTTCGCGTCCCAAAGTCATGCCTTTTCATGCAAGCATGACCTTTTGACGCTTGTATCATATCATAATTCTACAGCCGTTCTACCAGAAGGTCACCCATCTGTGTAGTGGAAACCTGTGTACACCCTTCAGACATAATATCTCCTGTACGATACCCGTCAGACAGCACTTTCTTTACTGCAGCCTCCACTGCATCGGCTTCCTGATCCAGATCCAACGAGTAACGCAGCATCATAGCCGCTGACAGTACGGTTGCAATCGGGTTTGCAATATTCTTTCCGGCAATGTCCGGTGCGGAGCCGTGACTCGGCTCATACAATCCAAACGAGGTCTCATTCAGGCTTGCAGAAGACAGCATTCCGATGGAACCGGTCACCATGCTTGCCTCATCAGACAGGATATCGCCAAACATATTTTCCGTCAGAATCACATCAAACTGCGCCGGATCCTTCACAAGCTGCATCGCGCAGTTATCCACCAGCATATGCTCCAGAGTAACTTCCGGATAATCCTTCGCCACTTCCTCCACAACACTTCTCCACAATCTGGAAGAATCCAATACATTCGCTTTATCCACGCTGGTAACTTTCTTCCGGCGCTTCATGGCAATGTCAAATCCACGTTTTGCTATTCTGCGGATTTCATTTTCATCATAAGCCAGTGTATCAATGGCCTTTTTTACACCATCTTCCTCGACGGTTTTTCTCTCACCAAAATACAGACCGCCCGTCAATTCTCTCATGATCACCATATCAAAACCGTCACCAATGATCTCATCTCTTAAGGGGCAGGCTGCACGCAGCTCATCGTACAGATAAGCCGGTCTCAAATTTGCAAACAGATTCAATGCTTTGCGGATACCCAGCAGTCCTGCTTCCGGACGTTTGGACGGTTCCAGCTGATACCAGGGGGAAGTCTTCGCATCACCGCCGATGGACCCCATCAGAACAGCATCGCACTCCTTCGCCGCTGCAATCGTTTCATCCGTCAGCGGTACGCCGTGAACATCAATAGAAGCACCGCCAAGCAGCAGATTTTCATATGTAAAGGTGTGACCGTATTTCCTGCAGACTGCATCCAGAACCTTCTTTGCTTCCTTCACAATCTCCGGTCCGATCCCGTCACCATGTATTAAACCAATTCTATACTTCATGTATCTCTCTCCCTTTCACAATCCTGCAAAACTAATCTGTAACCATCCTGCAGGATGGTCATCATGTCAACTGTAACCATTATCATACTTCAATTTTAGTGATATTTCAACTAAAACCGAAATTTTCATCTTTTTTCTAAGAAATTCAGCAGATTTTTCCTGTTATACGCCTGCTGACGCAGACACCATCATTCATGAAAGTCAAAAAGGTCGCCACAGAGAAAACTGCAGCAACCTCTTTACCTACTGTTATTTGCTTTCCTTAACTTCAATCGCATCAGACTGCTTTTCAACTTCTGCAATTGCAGCCTTACGCATAGGGATACGGCAGTTTTTGTTGTTGCCGAATTCAACAATTACATCTTCCTCGGTAATATCGATAACAATGCCGTAGAAGCCTCCGGTGGTAACAACTGCATCACCAACCTCCATATCACCCAGCATCGCCTGAAGTCTTTTCTGCTCCTTCTTCTGCGGACGGATCATCATAAAATACATCAATGCGATAATCGCCACCATCCAGATAATCATCATACCGCCGCCCATAGCTGCTGAGCCTTCGGCACTTGCATTTGCTAAAATCATCTTCATTCCTCCTAAATTTTCCCGGCAGAGAACCGCCGTGGCAGTTCATCGCTTTCCTTTCGTTACGCACTATTATCATGATACCGTAAACCAACCGTTTGGGCAAGCACTTTTTCCGGATTTTCAGCCTTTTTTGTCATTTTCCAGAAAACCATCCAATTTTGCCCTCTTATAGGAAGCAAATCTGCCCTCTTCCAGTGCACTTCTGATTTCTTCCATCATGGTATTATAGAAGTACAGATTATGCAGCACACAAAGACGCATGCCCAACATCTCCTTCGCTTTCAGCAGATGACGGATATAAGCCCTGCTGTAATGCTGACATGCCGGACACTGACAGCCTTCCTCGATCGGCCGGGAATCCAGTTCGTATTTGGCATTGAACAGATTCAGCTTCCCCTGATTGGTATAGACATGTCCGTGGCGTCCGTTTCGGCTGGGATAGACACAATCAAAGAAATCAATTCCCCGCTCCACACCTTCCAGAATATTCGCCGGAGTCCCCACTCCCATCAGATAAGTAGGTTTCTCTTTCGGAAGATGAGGCACTACTTCGTCCAGAATATAATACATCTCCTCATGACTCTCTCCTACCGCAAGACCGCCCACTGCATAACCATCCAGTTCCAGCTCACTGATCCGCTTTGCATGATCAATTCGAATATCCGAGTAAATTGCACCCTGATTGATTCCAAACAATAACTGCTGCCTATTAATCGTATCCTCCTGCTGATTCAGCCAGGTCATCTTATCCTTACAGCGTTTCAGCCACCGTGTTGTCCGGTCCACAGAAGCCTGCACATAATTCCGGTCCGCAACACTGGAAGGGCATTCATCAAATGCCATCGCGATTGTAGAAGCCAGATTGGACTGGAAGATCGGAAGAGCGTC
>UQAW01000028.1 GCA_900539175.1 uncultured Lachnospiraceae bacterium | reverse complement strand
GTTACCTCCACATTCTTTTTTATTTTGAATGTCCGCAAAATCCGTCCTACATCTGGCGGACAGTGGCAGGGGTCATCACGCCGCTCCGCCTTACGCTGTCCACAAGCTGCTCCATGTCCTCATCCATCAAGACCTTGAACGGGTGGTCTGGGAACTCGTCAATCTCCGCAATCGGGATTTCCCTTATTTTGCTTAGGTTCGCTTCCGCACGGCTCTCATCCGTTTCAAAGAGGTCATCGTATGCGGTCAGCTCGATTTTGCTTTCTCTGCTTCTCGCCAAGCTCTGCCACCTCCTTTCCGAACTGCTCGTAAGCGGCGGCTACCTTGCCGCCTTTGTCGTAGGCAAAAATGCTCTTGCCCTCTGCGGTGGCTTCCACGGCACGGATGGAGTGGGGTATCTGTGTGTCGAATACTTTAATCCTCTGCCCGTAGGCACTTTTTACCGTTGCCATGATTTCCTTAGAGATGTTCGTGCGCGGCATTACCATCGTCATAAGGATGCCGTCAATCCGCAGATGGGGATTGATTTGCCGTTTCACTTTAGACACGGAGCGAAGCAACAGCTCTAAACCTTTTGCCGAAAGATAATGGGGCTGTGTCGGGATAACCACGCTGTCAGCAGCCGCAAGAGCGTTGATTGTCAGCATACCCAAGCTCGGCATACAGTCCACAAGAACCGTGTCGTAATTCTTTTTTACCTCGTTGATGCAGGTTTTGAGTACGCTTTCACGGCTTATGGCGTTAATCAGCCTTACTTCCAGTCCCGACAGCTCAATGTTGGACGGAAGCAGGTCAACGCCCTCGTCATGGTGCAGGATACTTTTAAAAACATCGACGGGTTTGTCGTCAATAATGTCCTGCATGATAGTCGAGAGCGTGTCGGGCAAGTCGTCTGGTCGGCTGTAACCGAGCGACATGGTTAGGTTTGCCTGTGCATCGGCATCAATGAGCAGTACCTTTTTGCCCTGCTGTGCCAGAGCCACGCCCAGATTGACCGCCGTGGTGGTCTTTCCAACGCCGCCTTTCTGGTTGGTTAAAGCGATTACTTTGCAATTTGACATAGGGTGCGTCCTCCTTTCGCATAGATTTAGCCACTTTGTTAAGGTGGCTATGTAAGAGTACCAGAGAACGCAAAAAAGCCGCTTACTCTTAAAAAATCAATAAGAATAAGCGGCTCTGTGATGTGCCTTAGACATATTCAATTTTCATTCTCTTAACAGGAGCGTTGACAACCTTAAAAATGAGTTCGTCAACGGGGTCGGTATATCTGCCCTGTTGAATAAGCTGATTTTTCAATTCCACAAGGCTATGTAGCAATAACTTTCTTTCCTCGCTGTCAAAATATAAATGGGTTTTCTTTTCCCTCATAATCGCCATCATCCTTTCTTGACTGCATTATACATAAGACAAAAGGAAAACTCAAATGTATGTTTTAACCAACTATTTACTTGATACCATATCCAATACTAATGCAACTACTAACAATAGTCCCTCATTGTCGTTACAAATTCCATATTTTCTTCTTTCATTTCCTTGTATATATCCGCTGTATTCAGAAAAGGCTTTGTTCCAGTCATCTAAATTATATGGACAATCCTCCTCAAATGTATTAAACATATCATCATGATACTTATCTCTAACATATTGAACTAAATCACAATTATCAATATGTTTCTCTATTTCCTCTATTGTTTCCACTTTTCCCTGTGAAATAAGAGCAATTATCTCTAATCCAAATAATTGTAATCTGTCTGTTCCATTAAACGCTTTACTCATACTGTACCACTCCTTAATCATTCATCATTTTTCTCATATTATAATCAACTATATCTTTTGCCAAATTTACAAAATCGGCTACAATACAGTCAATATCCTCTTTACTATACTCAAATTTCATATTTTCATTATCGCAATTATTCGCCGCAAACTTTAATGCGAGATAATATTTATACAAATATCCTGCTAATTCTGGAATATCGTCATACGCATATACTCCTGTTTCAATAAAATTTTCGAGTGTTCCTTTCGCCATATTATAATAACTCATTACAGCTTGATTGTGAAACAATGCACCATCACTTTGCAAACTTTTTTCGCATCCCTTTTTATCAGCTCTGGCAAATAGCTGAGAAACATTTCTATCATTTTTTATCTCTACTAACCTACTCTTAAAATATTCTTCAATATCCATAAGTTTTCCTTTCTTCATGCTCTACTGATATTCTCATTATAGGATTTTTGTTAATCAAGGTCAATCATTCCCCAAAAATGTTTCAAATCATACGAAAATACTCCAACGCCTCCCTTATCGCCGCTTCTTTCTCTGGCGGGCATTTCGGCTGTCTGGAATTTTCTGATTTTGGCAGATTATAATTCACTCTCTCAATAATTCCGCACTTCTCCTTTACCTGTGCTATATACAAACTACTGACTTTCAATCCACTATGCTCCAACACATAATCTTTAATTTCCTCATAGGTAGCTTTACTCTCCGCAGCCGTCAAATCAAGCTCGTCCATCTGAAGCTCCACCTCGATATGTTGGTCTGCATGAAGTTTGGACAATAAACATACCGTCTCGACAGTTGTTTCAGTTTCCAAGGGAAGTTCTTTCACTTCCTCGCCATCAACAGGCACAGGGAAGTTGAACACAATCTTTCTTATCCAGCTTCCGTCTTTCCTTTTCTCCGGGAACATCTCAATTCGCTCGATAAAGGCTTTCATAAACTCTTTCTGTTCCGCTTCTGTTGCGGAATGGTAGACTTCATCAAATGCCAGTAAGAGCCGATAGATATTGTTACCGGAGATTTTCTCCTGCTGAATGCTGCGGATTTGACCTTGCAATTCGCCAATCTGAACTTCGATATCCTCTATTGTATCATACTGCTCATCATAGCGGCGCTGCAAGTCCAAAATCTTTCTGTCATAGTGGGCATCGTTGATGTCCAAGGTGTCCATCTGACGCTCCAAGCGGCTTTTCGTTCCAAAGGCTTGCTTCAACTGTCCTTGCAGGACGGCGATCTGCTTTTCCATATCCTCTGTATCAACAGCCGAGCCGATTTTCGCCTGAATCGCTTCTACAAACCGGGGATTGTTGACCATAGCGGATATAATCTTAGCCACAAACTTGTTGATCTCCGTCTGCTCGATATTCAGTCGGAAGCTGCACTCATGTCCGGTAGGTGTTACCGTGTTTTTGCAGTAGTAATAATACCTCGTTTTCTTGTCCTTGCTGTGAGCCCTGGCGATATTGCCGTACATACTCTTTCCGCAGCATGGGCATTTCAGAATGCCGGACAGGATGTGTGCATGATCTGGATTGTTGACCTTTTCCCGCTTAAAGGAATTGATCTTACGCTTTTCCTGTGCCAGATACCAATCTTCTTCCGAAATGATGGCTTCGTGCTGTCCCTCATAAATCGGGAACTCCGACTGCTCAACTACGTGCATCTCATTTCTTGTGCCTTGCTTCTTTTCCGTCCTGCGTCTGCCATAGGCGATCTTTCCCATGTAAACGGGATTGTCCAATACATCCTGCACGAAGTTCCTTGAAAATCCGGGAATGGTATTGTTCTGCCGCAGTTTCTTGATAAAGCCGTTGCGGTTCAGATATTTAGCAACCCCGGCAACGCCCTCGTTGGTGTGAATGTAGCGGTCATAAATGACACGGATTACTTCCACTTCATCCTCCGCAATGACCAAATCTCCGTTTTCCAGTTTGTAGCCATAAGGAGCGAAACCACCGTTCCACTTGCCCTCACGAGCCTTTTGCTCACGTCCTGCCATTGTCTGGGTGCGGATATTCTCTCGCTCTATTTCTGCCACCGCAGACAGCACGGAAATCATCAGCTTTCCGGCATCCTTTGAACTGTCGATGCCATCCTCCACGCAGATCAGATTGACACCGAAATCCTGCATGAGCTGCAAAGAGTTCAGAACATCCGCCGCATTTCTGCCGAATCGGGACAGCTTAAAGACCAGCACATAGGAAACGCCGTCCTTGCAGTCCTGGATGTCATTCAGCATCCGTTGGAAGTCCTGCCGCCCTTGGATATTCTTTCCGGAAAATCCCTCGTCAGAATACTCCCCGGCAATAACCATATCTTCGTATGCCGCATACTTCCTCAGCTTGTCACGCTGGGCATCCAAGCTGTACCCGTCAACCTGCATAGAGGTGGACACTCTTGTATAAATATAGCATTTAAGTTGTTTCTTTTTCAGAATCTCCACCTCCCTCATTCATTTCCTTTACCATAAGTCCCTCGTTGCGGATATAATACTCCAAAAGCCACAGCACATAATCCGGTGCATGGCGGTTGTCCAATTCCCACTCGGTCATAGTCCGGTAAGGGATATGGACGAGCTTGCAAAAATCTTTCCGGTTCAGTCCTGTGCTTTCCCGCAACTTGATAATTCTGTTCTTACAATCCATCTGTCTTTTCTCCATAAAAAACAAAAATACACGTTGCGTAATCATTATAGCATAGCCGCAGTGAATACGCAACGTGTAAATTGTAAATTTTTACGCAGCCTTATTCGTCAAAGGCTGTGCTTGATTACTTTCCTTGGAATGCTCCACTTTCTGAGGGGCATCCTGTTCCAATTTATCCAAAACCTGATGTCCATATTTCTGGAGCATCTGGCTCATAACATCCACACAGCGGACAAATGCCGCATTATATTTTGCATCCTCATAATATTTCTTCAATAGGCAGTTACCTCCATCAAATTTCCATGTCCTGTCCACGCTTACGGGCAGGTGCTTTGTGTTCCTGTGTTTCCTTTCCTCTGGCGAGGATGGAATTGATAAAAGCCCGAACCTTTTCGGATGCAATTTCCAGTGCATCCAGGAAAGGCTGGGCTTTTTGCTTCAACTCTTGATATTTTTTATTCGCTTCTTCACATCGCTGCTTCCAAATGGATGCAGACTTTTGAGCAGATTCCAGTTTCCCTTTCAATCGCTCATTCTCTGCATGAAAGAGAATGCCGTTGGTGGCATAGCGTTTCAACGTGTCGCATTCATCCGGTGTCAGCGTGATATTGTTTCCGAACGTGGCTTTCTTGCCCATCGCTTCAATATCCTGCACCGTAAGTGCAATGGCCTTTGCTGCCTTGGTTTCCTTTTGCAGAGCTTCCAGTTTCTTTTTCTGCTTTTCCGTAGCAGCTTTAGCATCCTCCAAACTCTGTTCTGCCTGTGCCACCTGTCCTGTCACAGCTTCCAAACGCTGCTGTTCCGCCTGCACCTTAAACTGTGTCACCGTCAGATGTTCCTCGGTGCTGCCACGCTCTCCACGCTCCACATCGGTATATCCGGCAGCACGCATGAAATTAAAAAAGTCATCCTGCAACACGCTGTAGGATGACCTTAAAATCTTTTTTCCTTTTTCATTGAGCTTGGGATTTCCGTCCTCGTCAAGCACCGGTTTGGAGTCCCATTTCTTACTTCGGCTGACTTGTGTGATCGTTTCCTTTACCGTTCCCCGGAGAGCTTCATCCTTACATCGCTTCGACCAAAGGATCTGCTTTTCCACTACCGGAATATAAACCACATGGAGATGATAGTGGTACACATCCTCGCCAAGAGCTTCGGACATTGCCCGGTTGTGCTCATCGGCGTGCATCACAGCAGAGAGGATATACTGCTCACCGCCTACGATCTCCACGGCGGCTTTATAGGCATCAGCATAAAACTGTTTTGCAAATTCATAGCCGCCGTGGTTGTAGAAATAAGCGGAGTTCACATCAAAAACCAACTCGCCGTATTTGATGGCATCCGGTTTCAGACCTCTGGTGGAGATCACGCCATCCTGTTCCATTTGCTCAAACATTTTCACATAATCATCGGTGGGAGTCTTGAAGTGAACATTCAGCGGAGTGCGTTCCGGCACAATGTCTTGATTGCTGTAACTGTCCTTTTCTCGCTCATTGTGTTCCTGTATTTTTGCCACATCGTCCGGTGTCGGTAAGTCCTGATTCCGGGCTACGGTGCGGTCTATTCCATCATTTCTTGCCATAGATTTTTTGTCCTTTCCTTAAAATTTGCAGACAGCGGGGAGCTGCGGAGAGGCACTTTTTCAAAGTGTAATAACCCACTATAACACTTTCATCCATACTGGCTGCAAAGTGCCGTGGGCTCTCCGAGGGCTCTCCCGAGGGGGAGTGCGGTTGCTGCGGCAACCTCTGCTGACCAATGCGAAAATGTCTGCAACTTTTCCCATGGTCAGCCCGTCTGCATGAAGCTGTTCCGGTGAACTTCTCTTTGCAGACGGCGGCAGCGAAAAGCGTATCTTTCACTGCCATCCATAGACAGCACTGCGGTGTGCCTATGGGGACGGGAACTACGAGGGGATGTTGCCGGGGCATCACTTCTCCCGTCTTTGCTGCCATACGATGTCGTATCCCAGCACATCGGCAAGCTCCAATACTTCCTTGTATCGGATGCTTTCCCGCTGTAATTTTGCGGACAGGTTGGAAACGCTGTCGCTCCAACCGTACTCGTCCGAGAGCAGGTCAACTACTTCCTGCATAGTCATTCCGGCACGGATGATCTGTGCCTTGATTTCGTTGCGTACATTCATATTGTAAATTCCTCCATATTTTTGATTTACAATTCGGTGCAAAGGCTACTCCCCAAAGCGGAGCAGATGCACCGAACAGTGAAAAATCTGCTTTCTCCAAAATCGCTTTCATTTTGTGAGTGCGATACTCTGTCCATACAGGCATATATCCCACTTTGCTGTTCCGTGGGATTTTGTCTGAAACAGTGAAAACACCCATTGTTTCGTAAACTGGGTGCATGGTTTGGAGAAGCACGATTTGGTGAAATGGTTTCGTCCTGCGGTCAAGAACTTTGCTGTTTCCATTACCATTGATTTTCAATGCCCGAAAACAGGTCAGTTCTGACAGCTGATTATTCCTATAAAAAAGGAAAACAGGTAAAACGCTGTGTACATACATACAGAAAACGAAAGACAGGAATCAGTCCTGCCATTCCTCCGGTACGTACGTACATGGCGAAACGTCGTAAAACCCGTTTATATTAGGTCGTGCCACAGCTTCCACACCCATAAATCCCCATACCCGCCGTCCGGCTGAGTTGGTGATGTTGTTGCAATGCTCCAAATTAAATTTCTTTGCATTGGCAACCATGGCATCGCTGAAGCTGCGGGATTTCAGAGGGGCAAGGGAGTTTTCCTCACACCACAGGCGATAGATAGCGTAAAAGTCCTTGGAACTGATGGACGCATCCGCCTTGCGCCGGATATATCCCTCGGAATCCATGAAGTCAAAAATGTTGTTATTGTCACGCTTGACCGCTTCCCGGTTTTCACGGATGCGGTCGCTCTCCGTAAACTTAAAGTTGTTGGCAACAAGCCGCTGCAAGCCTTCAAATGCCCAGAGGAAAATCCCCTCGGCTTCGGCTTTCATCTTCTCTGCAAGATCGGGATCGTCGGCTCTGTCCACGGGCTTTTCCTTGGTAGTCAGCACAAGCTGTCTACGGTAAAAACCATCGCTACGGTCATACAGGGCTTGCAGATCGCCATTGCTGAATGCCATCAACCGGGCGAACATCCAGCCCTGATAGCTCTGTTTACCTTTGCGTTCCAAATCCATCTTGCCCTGTGCGGTTACAATGGATTTTACATAGTTGGTCTGGCGCAGAGCTTCCATCCGCATATCATCATCCACGCACAGCAGGATGTGTTCCAGATCGGCACGGGCGAAGCGGTTTTCGGAAATTTTACCGATACTGCCGTCTTTCATATTCGTGCCGAATATGGTGGACAGCACTGCACCGATTTGAGATTTGCCCTCGCCGCCGTTGCCCTTAATCACCATCATGCGCTGCCCCTTGTTGGAGGGAATCAGGCAGTAGCCGATAAACTCCTGCAAGGTGGGAATATCTTCTTCATAGAGCAAACCGTCCAAAAAGTTCAGCCACAGAGCAGGTGCAGCAGCGTTTGGATTGTAGGAAACAGGCAAGCGGCTCTGTACGATTTCCTTTTTCCCCTCGATAAATCTTCCATCCAGCATGAGCGTTCCGTTGGCAACATGGATGCGGTCAGGCTGGGGAGGAAGATCCTCAACCATGGCTTCCAGTTTCAGCAATTCCATGATGTTTTTGATCTTCTGCGGTACGCTGCTGATGGTGTAGCTTTTCAGCTTTTCGTAGACCTCGCCCCGCAGGACAATATCATCCGTTACCCGTCCATTGGGCGTAAAGAAAGCCCTGTTTGCAAAGATGATTCTGCTCTCTTGCAGAAATTCTTCACAAAACAGAGCTTCATTGATATTCTGCCCATCAAACCAGACAGGCAAATTCATATCAGGCGTTTTCCGGTTCTTCGCCATGGTGTGCCACCTCCTTTTTCTTTCGTGCAGTGTACTCTTTCAGAAAGTCGATATACCCGTCCTTCATCAGTTTGTCCACAACAGCTACACGCTGTTCCAATTCGCCCACGGTCAGCACATCTGCCATATATTCGATATGGCAGTGCATCTGGCAGGCTTCCACAAAACGGTCATCATAAGGCTCGTCCGGTGTCTTTGGTGCATAGCGCACTTTCCAATCCTCCAACAGATGCAGATAATCCGTCAGCACCCGGAAACACAGCATTTCATCCTCCCGGAACTGACGGATATAGGGACGCTTTGGCTTGACCATAGCTGCGGCAGTGGGCGGTTTCGGGTCAAGCCCAAAGTCCGCAGCCAGCTTTTGCACTGCTTCATGGTTACTCAGATTGAACAGCTTTGCCACAAGGTCGATCACGTCTCCCTTGGCTCCGCAACCGAAGCAGAAGAAATAATCTTCATTCAGCTTCAAGCTCGGATGCCGGTCATTGTGGAATGGGCAGCAAGTCATACCGCTGCGGTTGACTTTCAGCCCATAGTGCTCGGCAGCTTGCTTCACGCTGATCGCCGCCTTGATGTTTTCATAGATTGTCATAGAAAAACCTCCGTTCATAATAGTCTGGAAAGCACGAAGCACCCGCCGTGATTGGCAGGTGCTTCGCCCTTTCTACTATGGTTATGACGGATTTGAAAAAAAGCAGGCTAAAAGCAGGACAACCTCATTTCAAAAAACAGGACAACTTATCTGATGATGTAGATTTCTTCACATTTGCATGGTATAATTAGAAAAGTGAAAAAACAGGACAGGAGGGCAAGCATGAATCAAGAACTGATGACATTGGATTTTTGGCAGGATACGGTCATATATGAGGGCAAAATATTTCCTATCGGTACTCTTGCCTGTGATGCGCTGAATGTTCCTGCGGATACCCTCGCAAGAATGAACGAGCAATGCGAGAAAATCAATCTACTGCTTGGAATGTTAAACGCCGGACAGGATGCTTCCGCACTCTTTCCTATGGCAAAGGAAGCTGTGCTGACAATGGTGGATATTCTCAGCGAAACGCCGCCGTTCTTCAATATGAATATTCCAAAACATAGAGAACGGATTGAAAAAGTCTTTACTGCGGACAATGCGCTGAAATATATGGAGTTTGCCATAAAAGCCGCAACTAATTCCTTGCAGTTTGAAGAAATCCCGAACTATGCCGATGCAATGATGCTCCAACGATATACTGCTGTATTCGGGCATCTGGCATACTCCCTTGGGGAATACCAAACCGCAATGCTTGATTTTGCGGAAAAATCAGACGGAAATGAAGCAGACCGTACCGCAGAGGGCTTCGCCAGAATGTTCGGCAGCTATTTCCCGCCGGAGTTCTCTATCACGGAGGGCAATGCCTGGATGTCTACCCTGAACAATTCCGTTCAGTATGTATCGGTCATCCGTCCCGGCGAAAAAGTTGCAAAGCTCGTCAAGCGAATCCATTATGTATCCTTTGTGGGGATGTTCCGGTCTGATCTCTTTGAGGGCTTGTGTGTCGGTCATGCACCGAAGAAATGTAAAATTTGCGGCAAATGGTTTCTGACAACCAACGCAAGGCACACCAAATACTGCGGCGGCTATGCGCCGGGGGACAAGCTACACCGCACCTGCCGACAGATCGGCAATCTGAAAGGCAGAGAACAACGGGAGCTTGCAGACGATCATCCTGTTATCCAGATATACGAAAAGCGGCTGAATACCATAAACCGCTATATCAAGCGTGGCAAACTGGATGAGGATTTAGCAGAGGTTATGAAGAAACTGGCGAAAGATAAGATGCTCCGGGCAAAAAGTAATGTCGCTTATGCCAAGGGAACTTATGAGAAAGAAATGGAACAGGTTGCTTTGAAGAAAGAAGCCCAAAAGTGCATTTGAATTTGTTAGGAGGAACAGTCAATGAAAATAGGATTTTTGTTTTTCTTGGTTTTCTGTATAATTGCAATTTTTGCGAGTAAGAAAAAGAAATAAATTTGAAATTGGACGTTGAAAGGAGGTGCGCTATGCTAAGTGATTTTACATGGAATATGACCGGATACATACCAAAATACGCTGTCAATCCGCACGGTGATGGTATCATTCCCTATATGGCAGAGCGCATCTTCCAACTGGAACCGGAGCCGCCAGCGGTGGGCAGTCTGAATGAATATATCCTGTCTGCCTTGCGGGAAAAGAATTTGATATATTTCTCGTTCTTCCTCCACCATTATGAGCCACAGCTCAATAAGCGCATCAAAGGCTTTTGGGGTGTGGATGGCGGCGATCTGTACGATACAGACCGTTTTATAGATATAAAGCTCTCCTGCAGGGAACAAATGCTCCAAAAGCTGATGGACTATGATCCTGCCAAGGGTGCGGAGTATGCTACATACATTTTCCCGTTCATCCGGGATGCTATGCTCCGCTTCCGCATGGGCGAAGAAAAATGGTCGGTATCCTCTCTGACCAATTATAAAATGGTGCGGTCAATGGCTTGGCTGTACCATAACACCAAGGATACGGTCAGCGAGTTTTCCAAAAAGTATAACTGTGACTTTGCCCTTGCGGAAGAATATCTGAGAGTTGTTCGAGGTATCCGCAATCAGCAACCATTCTATGTGACAGATGAGGACGGCGAGGAAACGGGCGAAGATGTTGCTCTTGATGATACTTGGAACTACTCCGACATCCTCTGGAACGGCATACAGGCAGAAAAGGTGCAGCGAGCTTTTGATAAGCTGAACTACCGGGAACAGACCTTGCTTGAAAAGCGGCTGGCAATCTGCATGACCTGCGGGCATGTCGGCTCATGGAAAGGCCGTCCCACCTTTGAGGAACTGGCTGTAATGTTTGAGGGCAGCACTGCCAGCGGTGCGGAGCGAGCCTACCGCAGAGCAGTGGACAAACTGACAGAATTGTTGGTTGCCGAGGGCGCAATCCATGCTGTCCGCTTGAAACAGAAATCCAAGACCAAACGAAAAAAGAAAATCGCCACCGCAATCTACGAATACCAAGCAGACTGCGACGGCGAATGGGGCCAGATTTCATTTGATTTTGAGAACGGCACATCAGAAATAGTCCGACTTGCCGATTGGGATACAATGAAAACAAACCGCTTTGCGAACAAGGCAATAGCCTACCTTCTAAACTGCGAAAACGAGAAGTTGCCAAAGGAAACGATAGTAGCGTTTGAACTATAAAAGGAAATTGACGAGGAACGAGAATGAAAACAATCGCAATCATAGATGATGATATTCATATTGGAGATATGCTGAGAGAAGTGCTGGTGCAAGAGGGCTATTCTGTTCTTCGTGCATACTCCGGCACAGAAGCGTTATATCTTCTTTCACAAAACAAGCCCGATTTGGTGCTGCTGGATCTGATGTTGCCGGGATTGTCTGGCGAGGAAGTTCTGCCCCACATTGAGAACATTCCTGTTATCGTTCTCAGCGCAAAAGTAGATGTGCAAGACAAGGTAAATCTTCTGCTGGGCGGTGCGGCAGATTACATGACCAAGCCTTTTGATACAAAGGAGCTTCTTGCCCGTATCACTGTTCAGCTCCGCAAGGCAGAACAACATGGCGAAACCAAATCTCTTTCCGTTGGCGATTTGGTTTTGGATATGGTTTCCCTTTCTCTGACAGTACAGGAGCAGCCTGTGAAGCTGACCCGAACGGAGTATGCCATCTTAAAACTGCTGATGGAAAATCCCAAACAGGTAATTTCAAAGAGTGTCCTGCTTGACAGAATCAGTCTGGACACACCCGACTGCACCGAGCGTTCTTTGAAGCAGCACATCAGCAATCTTCGTAAAAAGATGCAGGATGTCAGCGGTGTAGACTATATCGAAACAGTCTGGGGAATTGGTTTCAAATTGGCAGAACAAAAAATCTTGACCAAATCTTGACGTTTTTCTTGACCACTTTCTTGACTTTTGTTTTGTAAACTTAGGTCAGCAAAGGAGGTAATACAATATGAACTATATTTTGCAAACAAACAGCCTGACAAAAAAGTATAAAAACTTTCAGGCATTGAATGGTCTTACTATGAATGTTCCCAAAGGTTCCATCTATGGCTTTGTGGGAAAGAACGGCGCTGGTAAGACAACCCTGATCCGCTTGATCTGCGGATTGCAGGAACCGACTTCCGGTAGCTTTTCTCTGTACGGCATCCGCAATGACAGCAAGGATATTATCAAATCCCGCCGTCGCATGGGTGCTGTGGTGGAAACACCGTCCATCTACATGGATATGACTGCGGAGGAAAATCTGAAGCACCAGTATCTCATTCTTGGTCTGCCATCATTTGATTGTATTCAGGAATTGTTGAAGCTGGTAGGTCTCGACAACACGGGAGAGAAAAAAGCGAAGAACTTCTCCCTCGGTATGAAGCAGCGTCTGGGCATCGCTATCGCATTAGCCGGTGATCCCGACTTTCTTGTTCTTGATGAGCCTGTAAATGGTCTCGACCCTCAGGGTATTGTGGAAATGCGAGAACTGATTTTGAAGTTGAACCGAGAAAAACAGATTACAGTTCTTATTTCCAGTCACATTCTGGATGAACTTTCCCGTCTGGCTACTCATTACGGTATCATTGATAATGGTCGCATGGTGAAGGAACTGAGTGCAGAAGAACTGGACACAGTTTGCCGCAAGTGTGTCCGCATGGAAGTGACCGATACTTCTACTCTGGCTCGTGTGCTGGATTCCATGAATCTGGAATATAAAATTATCTCCGCAACAACAGCCGATGTGTTCGCAAAGATCAATGTGACACAGCTGACCGTTGTACTGGCAAAGGAAAACTGCGAAGTGCTGTCTATGCAGGAAAAAGATGAAAGTTTGGAGAGTTATTACATCTCTCTGGTTGGAGGTGATAATAATGCGTAAACTTTTTCGAGCAGCCTTTTACCGTACAGAGAATAAAAAAATGATTCGAATAGAATTAGTGATTGCTGTATTGCTTTCCGCATTCATCATCCTCAACGGTTACTTCCAGACGAATTTGACTAATGCATACATCTATAAGCTGGTCGCCCGTTTTTTTGGATATTCACCCCTGATGGGACCATTTATCGCCGTATTTGCCGCATATTTGTGGGGAACAGACTATGAATATGGAACTCTGCGCAATAAACTAATCTGCGGACACACTCGTGAAGAAGTTTATTTTTCCAATCTTCTCCTGACCATATGTGCTGGACTGAGTACTGCACTAATCTGGTTGATAGTTAATGGGATGCTGGGTATTCCGCTACTGGGTACGGCAAGCCTGAACCTCTCTTTGGGAGAGATGGCATTTTATATTTTTTCAAGCCTTTTGATGGTCGTTGCACTCTCCAGCGTATGTTGTCTGTTGGCAAGTCTGGCGGAGAACAAAAACTCAGCGACACTTCTTTGTCTGGGAGCTGTAGCTGCAATGGTCATAATCGGGATGCTCCTTTATGATCGTTTTGCAGAACCAGAGTTATTGGATGGATGGATGTGGAGTGATACAGACCCAACTGTGCGATGGCATCCCCAAAATATCAAATTCATCGGTGGAACATTTCGTATCCTGCTGGAATTTCTTATCTGTCTGACACCTGGAGGACAAGGTGTAATTCTTTGCGAAGAAGGGGTGGAACACCTGATTTTTCTTCCATTGTGCTCTGCGTTTGTAATTTTTTCAACATCTCTTATAGGAAGTCGTTCCTTTAAGAAAAAGAACCTAAAGTAAGGAGGTAGAAAGATGTTCCCTTGGATTTTGTGTTGTATTTTGCTAATTGTTGTATTTTTTCTAATCACAAAGATTATTTTTATAGAAAAAAGTATTGATGAAATTCATACAGAATTCCAGGAACGTCTTTCCTCCGACACAAACACTCTGATTGATATTTCTTCCAGCGACCCTCATCTGAGAAAACTGGCTTCGGAGATTAATATCCAGCTTCGATTGCTCCGCAAGGAACGCCATCGTTACCAACAGGGCGATCTGGAACTGAAAGAAGCTATCACCAATATTTCCCATGACCTGAGAACTCCGCTTACGGCGATAAACGGTTATCTTGACCTATTGGAACGAGAGGAAAAAAGCGAAACGGTACACTGCTATCTTTCTCAAATCCAAAACAGAACAGATGTTTTAAAAAATCTAACCGAAGAACTATTCAGATATAGTGTGGTTACTTCTTTTCAGGAACTGAAACCAGAACGTATGGATGTTGTCCGGGCATTGGAGGAAAGTCTGCTGTCTTTCTATGCGGTCATGCAGGAAAAAGGCATCCAACCGGAAATCGAATTGCCGGAGGAACCGGTTTTCCGTGAACTGGATGCAGGTGCGGTCAACCGTATCTTTTCCAACATTATCAGCAATGCGCTGAAATACTCTGACGGCGATCTGTCCGTAGTCATGGATAAGAACGGCTGTGTTACATTCAGCAACACGGCGCACAATCTGAATTATGTGACGGTCGGCAGATTGTTTGACCGTTTCTATACAGTAGAAGCCAGTCGCAATTCAACCGGTTTGGGATTGTCCATCGCCAAGCTGCTGATTGAGCGTATGGGCGGAAGTATTGGAGCAATCTACAACAATGACAAACTGCAAATCAAGATAATCTTTGCAAAATGAAATAAAAAAGAGTTTATATGAACGGAGGTGTTTTGATTATGAAGAAATACTTGAAGGAGATACTAATACTCTTAATTCAATTATTTATGTTTTATGTATTTCCATTATTTGCAGGACCAACAGACGTTATGGGAATGATAGTTTTGCTTATTTTAGCAACATTATTGCTTTCAATTCTAATTGGCAGCATTTCAAATCTGAAAGTAAAGTACTTGTATCCAATAATCATAGCAATTACATTTGTGCCATCTGTGTTTATATACTATAACGAGACAGCATTGATACATTCGCTTTGGTATTTGGCAGTATCATCCTTTGGTTTGATAATCGGCATGGTCATTCATAAATTGATTCTTAAAAAGTAGAAAGAGCAAAACTTTCAAAGGCTACCCAGTCAAAAAGATTGGATAGCCTTTATTTATGTTTTCTAAAATTAAAGTTGAATATCTGCCTTAGCCAATAACTATGGGCTTAGAGGTTTAGTGAGCCAGGCAAATCGCTCCAATCGCCGTATCCACAGATTTATACTCTGTAACAGTTTTTCAAATAGGTTTTGGAATCTCCGTTCAATATCAAATCAGCATATCCAATCGGGTCATTGTAAATCAGATAATCCAGTTCCGACCTCTGATACATATTGTCGGCAACCTCGTTCTCAACCGCAATCGTATCAATCGCAATCATACTACCATCAAAGAATTTCAGCTCTACACAGGCATTATCCATGTTGAACTCACAAGAAATCAACCTATCCATAAGAAACCTCCATTCTGCGGGATGTTAGATCATCCCAAAATATTTGAATGCTTCTCGGATTGCTTTCTCTTTTTCCGGCGGACACTGGGGCTGTCTGGAATCCTCGGACTTCGGCAGATTATAGTTCTTACCAACCCCAATCCCACATTTTCGCTTAATTTGTGAGATATACAGGTTGGATACCTTTAACCCGCTATGTTCCAGCACATAGTCCTTGAGCTGGGCGTAGGTTGCCCCATCCTGAAATTCGGACATATCCATATCTTCCAAAGAGAACTCAACCCGAATCTTTTTCGAGTCGACTTCGCCCTTGGAAAGCAAGACAACCGTCTCCACATGCTCCGTCTGCGGAAACTGATCAATCGCCTTCACTTTTTTCATCTCATATCCTCTCTCACAAAGATACTTCAAATCCCGTGCCAATGTCGCCGAATCGCAGCTCACATATACAATCCTTTTCGGCTCCATCTGTACCATCGTATCCAGTACGCTCTCTTCGCAGCCTTTTCTCGGCGGATCTACTACTATCACATCCGCATATATCTGTTCCTTCTCATATTTTTCCGGCAATACTTCCTCTGCCTTTCCCACAAAAAACTGGGCATTCTCAATCTGATTCAACCTGGCATTTCGTTTTGCATCTTCAATTGCTGCCGGAATAATCTCAACTCCATAGACCTGCTTTGCCCTTTGCGCCAGAAACAGGGAAATTGTACCGATTCCGCAGTACAGGTCCCAAACGGTCTCATCGCCACTTAATCCGGCGTATTCCAGTGCTGTTTCATACAGCCGCTTTGTCTGCGCCGGGTTCACCTGATAGAAAGACAGCGGCGAAATCTGATACTGTATATTACCAATAAAATCTGTAATATAAGTCTGCCCCCAAAGCAATGTGATTTTTTCACCCATAATCACATTGGTCTGTTTCGTATTACTGCTTATGGTAATACTGGTCATCCCCGGTATGGTCCGCAGCCCCTCGATCAAATCCTCTTTGGCAGGAATTCCTGCACCATTGACTACCAGACAGACCATTACTTCTTTGGTCGTAAATCCATACCGAATCAGTACATGACGGATCAGACCCTTTCCGCTCTCTTCCTCGTAGGCTGAGATATGGTTTCGTTCCATCCAGTCTAATACCTGATTTAGTACCAATTCATTTTCTGAAACCCCGAGATAACATCTGCGGTTATTAATGATACTGTGGGTTCTTCCTGCATAGAATCCGGTAATCAGATTTCCTTCTTTATCATATCCCACCGGAAACTGTGCCTTATTTCGATAATAAAATGGATTTTTCATTCCAAGAATCGGTTCCATGGGAATCTCCTCGAAACCACCGATTCGTTTCAGATTATTTCGTACCTTATTTTCCTTAAAACGAAGCTGTTCTTCGTAAGACATCATCTGAATCTGACAGCCTCCGCATTGCTTCGCGTAAGGGCAAAGGGGTTCCACGCGGCTGGCAGATGGTGTAATAATCTTCAAAAGCTTTGCGTATCCGTAATTTTTTTTGGCTTTCATCACCTTGACTTCCACCACGTCACCGATGACTGCATCTTTTACAAACAGGGTATATCCGTCGACTTTTCCGATTCCCGCACCGTCATGACCAATATCTTCTATTTCTACTGTCAGTACATCATTCTTTTTATAATTCATCTTATACCTCAAATCCGTTTTTTTATTCCCCGGAGGATTTTCTTATATTTGATTCAAATAAGCGGTTATATCCCAACCAACCACTATTTGCCCCTGCATTATCCAGTATCTCCGTAATCGTCTCCATCTTTGCATCTGTATTATCCGCCAGATTCAAAGCAAGTGCCTCTGCTAAAGCCGGCTTTTTCGGAGATCCATATTCCAGTTCTCCGTGATGTGCCAGAATACAATGCTTCAGTTCATTTTCCATCTTCACCGGAAATCCTGGGATTGTGCGCACGGCATCATGAACCATCTCAGCTCCAATCATAATATGTCCCAGCAATTGACCGTCATCGGTATAATCGTTCTGTGGAAATGAAGAAAGCTCTTTGGTCTTTCCGATATCATGGAAAATGGCAGCTGTGATCAGCAGATCCCGGTTCAGAACAGCATACGCTTTGCAATAATAATCACATAAACGTGTCACACTCAACGTATGCTCCAATAACCCACCCATAAATCCGTGATGTACGCTTTTGGCAGCAGAACTTTTTTTGAACGTTTTTATAAATTCGGTGTCATTGACAAAATAATATGCCAAAAGCTGGGAAAGGTATGGACTCT
The DNA here is from genome assembly GCA_900539175.1 of uncultured Lachnospiraceae bacterium. GTDB lineage: Bacteria > Bacillota > Clostridia > Lachnospirales > Lachnospiraceae > Novisyntrophococcus. The sequence continues at coordinate 21,573 of UQAW01000028.1, read as the reverse complement.
TCACACTTTGAATATACTTCAGAAGTTCCATATACATTTCCTCAATATCATACCTGCTGGACGGAAGATAATCCGCAGGATTGTAATCTCCTTCTTTCACCTTTCTTGCACGCTTAATACTTACCTGCAGTGCACCTGCAAAACTGGTAACATCTCCAACAATATCAATATAATCTAATGCATCAAATTCTTCAATTCCCACAGAGTTCGGCTCCCAGATTTTGGCATCAATCGTACCTGTTTTATCCTGAAGAATTACATTTTCATATGCCTTTCCATTCTTTGTCACGGCTGACTGCTTGTGCTTACACAGATAAACACCGGTCATCCTGTTTCCTTCATGCAATTCATTGATATATTTCATATTACTTATTCTCCTCTTTTCTAACATATGGTCTGTTCGTGTCTATTCTAACGTAATCTTTTACCTATTTCAAGCGAATGTATACCAAAAATCCCCTTCGGGTGCAAAAATCCTCAAGATTCTCACACCCAAAAGGGATTCTTTCAGTTTGCTCCTATCACAACCTCAAAGGGAACTTCCACATAGCCCTCCGCGCCTTTTCTCATAGCTGTAATCTGCACTGTCTGACCAGGACTGCACTTAATCAGTTTATCGCGATATTGGCTTAATGTCGATACCTTATCCTCGCCAAATTTCACAATCACATCATATTCTTTAATTCCCGACATCATAGCCGGAGAATCCGGCTGTATCGTATTGACCAAAATGCCTTTGGGGATTCCTGTCTTGTCCGCAATCTCTGATGTCACATCCTGTCCCTTGATCCCTATGTAAGGTAATTGTTCATTATTGGACAACTGCTCAATCAACTTCTTAACCTGAGAAACCGCAAGACTGGTAATGATATTTTTGTTCTCCGAACTATAACTCTGGGCAATAATTCCAACAATTTCTCCATCCAGATTGACAAGCACACCACTTCCGTCCTTACTTCCCATAATATCCGTGGTCAGCAAATTATATTCTGTATCAATTGTCGAAATTTTATTATTAACAGAAGTCACCACTCCATAGGCCACCGAATCACTGTATCCAATGGGACTTCCAAGGGCTAAGATCGGTTCTCCCTGACTTACACTGTAAGAATTGCCAAGCGGGGCAAATTCCATCCCCTCTCTGGTCTCCTGGTCGAGATCGGCCAGTGCTACCTTCAAAATCGTAAAACCTGTATTGGGATCGTGTTTCTGATAGATCGCATCCACCATTGCTCCATCCCAGAAAGTCACCTGAATCCGCTCCACATGCTCCACAACCCGGTATTCCGTTAAAATAAACAACTCTTGTCCATTTTCGGCAACCAGTAATCCGGAAATCTGCTGCTGACTTTCGTAATTCTTATTAAAATAGTCCATCTGATTGGTGATTCCGATCACCGTCACCATCGCACGCTTTGGCTTTTCTGCTACGGCAAGCATATCTTTATAAAGCTGTCTATACTCCACTAACCCGATATTTTCATTCTCCTGCGCACCCTCCAGACTTGTATCAGATGATGCAGTATCCCCGGAAGAACCAGACGCCGCACTCTCTGCTTCCGGAGTAGGGGTCGGCTGCTCATCCACCGGTATGTCTACCTTGGGCGGTTCTTCTTTTCCATGAATAACCAAATTTGCATACGGTTCATTTAAAACAAATACAACAGATGCAATTAATCCAAATAAAACAGCCGCTCCGACAAAAAAGACAATTCTTAAAACAATTGCTTTTTTATCCAATTTCTTTTCCTTGATAACTTCCTTCATAAAATTATAGGGTTTCTGATCATGCTCCATAATCGGTATCTCCCATTCTTTTTTCCGCAGTTCCTGACCACTATTCTAACAGATACATATGAACAATTTATGAAGAATTTTAAAGATTTTTTAAGACAGAAAATTTTCTTGTTCCGGGAATGCTGTAATTATGGGAATTTGGGGAGATATATTTTTTTATCGGAGATGACAACAGAACACCGGAATGACCTGCTGTCTTCTTACTTTGGTGATTATGTTATATATCTATCTACTCCAATAACTTATCCGCATCTTTTATATGTTTGCATCAATATATTTAACCATTTTATATTTACACCAATAGATTTCTAATGTATAATTAATGCATAATAGGAAAGATGTATCTCTTCAAAGGATTTTCCCCTTCAGCACGAAAGGATGTGTTATTATGCCTGAAGAAAACAAGATAAGCAAGGCACAACAAAAAGCTGTAAACAAATATGTGAAAAACAATTATGATCGAATTAATGTCACCTTTCCCAAAGGTGAAAGAAGCTTGCTGAAAAACCATGTACAAATTACCGGGGAGAGTGTTAACGCTTTTATCCTTCGCTCAGTAAGAGAAACCATGGAGCGTGATAAGCAAATGAAAGCATAACCGTTGCCCAACAACCCTATACTATCTATGAAAGGATGTGTTATCATGCCATTGCCACAGGAAAGACTTTACACGACAGATGATATCTATGCACTACCGGAAGGCACCAGGGCCGAACTGATCGACGGACGTATCTATTACATGGCTCCACCGAGCAGGAAACATCAGGCAATAGCCGGAAAGCTTTTTAATACCATTTCCAACTACATCAATTCCAAAGGGGGCTCATGCGAACCTTATATCGCGCCATTTGCTGTTTTTCTGAATGCGGATGATAAAAACTATGTGGAACCGGATATCAGCGTTATATGCGATAAAAACAAACTCACAGACAAAGGCTGTTCTGGTTCCCCGGATTGGATCATTGAAATTGTCTCACCTGGCAGCAGGCGAATGGATTACTCCATAAAACTTTTTAAATATCGCTCTGCCGGGGTCCGGGAATACTGGATTGTGGATCCGGACAAAAACAGAATCCTAATCTGGAATTTTGAAACTGAGGATACCGGAGACTATACCTTCACTGATACAGTCAAGGCCGGAATCTATCCTGATCTTTCCATTGACTGCTCACAGCTTGATATCTGACTGCTGCCGACATTTTTCAGATTTTGCTACTTCCATAAAAAGTGATTTTAGAGTATAGTAAATATTGGAATTGTGTAACCTAAAGAACTATAAGGAATTAAATTATGAACAAAAAAGCATTAAAAACATTAGAATATGACAAAATCATTGAACGTCTGGTAAATCATGCCTCTTCGCCTCTTGGCAAAGAGTTGTGCAGAAAACTGGAACCTTCTGATCATATTGATACCATCCGCCGGATGCAGCAGGAAACCCATGATGCGCTTTCCCGTCTTTTCAAAAAGGGAACCCCCTCTTTCGGCAACGCCAAAGAAATTCGTCCCTCTTTAAAGAGGTTGGAAATCGGAAGTTCTCTGAATATTCCGGAGCTGCTTGCAATCTGCGGATTATTGGAGAACACGGCAAGAGTAAAGTCCTATGGACGCCATGACAACGCAGATGTCCTGCCCGACATTCTGGACCCGCTCTTTGACGCATTGGAACCGCTGACTCCGTTATCCACCAGAATCCGAAGCTGTATTCTCTCAGAAGATGAAATTGCGGATGATGCCAGCAGCACGTTAAAGCAAATCCGCCGTTCCATGAAGCAGGCCGGCGACCGGATTCATTCTCAATTGTCCTCTCTGCTGAACGGCTCTATGCGGACTTATCTTCAGGATGCGGTCATTACCATGCGGAATGGACGTTACTGCGTTCCGGTCAAGGCTGAATACCGCGGCCAGGTGCCTGGAATGATTCACGATCAGTCTTCCACCGGCTCCACCATCTTCATTGAACCAATGAGCATTGTAAAACTGAACAATGATATCCGGGAACTTGAAAACAAGGAGCAGGCTGAGATTGAAGTGATTCTGGCAAATCTCAGCATGGAAGCTGCCGGATATATGGACACGATCCGATATAATCTGGAAAATATGGTGGAACTGGACTTTATTTTTGCCCGTGCTTCCCTCGCTATGGAGATGAATGCAAATGAACCGCTGTTCAACACGGAAGGACGCATCCGTATCCGCAAGGGACGCCATCCCCTGATTGACAAAACAAACGTTGTCCCCATTGATATTGTCCTGGGTGATGCCTTTGATCTGCTGATTATCACCGGTCCCAATACCGGAGGAAAAACCGTATCCTTGAAAACCGTAGGGCTTCTGACTCTGATGGGGCAGTCCGGCCTTCATATTCCGGCGCTGGACCGCAGTGAACTGGCACTTTTCCGGGAAGTCTACGCAGACATCGGTGATGAACAAAGTATCGAGCAGTCTCTTAGTACCTTCTCCTCACATATGACCAATGTGGTTTCTTTTCTGGAGAAAGCAGACCGGGATTCTCTGGTATTGTTCGATGAATTAGGTGCCGGAACCGATCCCACCGAAGGTGCAGCTTTGGCAATTGCTATCCTGTCCCATCTTCATAAACAGGGAATCCGCACGATGGCCACTACCCATTACAGTGAACTGAAGGTTTATGCCCTCTCCACAGCCGGTGTGGAAAATGCCTGCTGTGAATTTGATGTGGAAACGCTTCGCCCCACTTATAAACTTTTAATCGGCGTTCCCGGAAAGAGCAACGCGTTTGCCATCTCTTCCAAGCTGGGACTTCCGCCATACATTATTGAAGAGGCGAAAACACAGATCAGCGAGGAGGATGAGTCCTTTGAAGATGTTATCACCTCATTGGAAGAAAGCCGTAAGACTATCGAACGGGAACGGGAAGAAATTGCTTCCTATAAGCGTGAGATCAAGGAATTGAAGTCCCGTCTTTCCGCCAAACATGAAAAACTGGATCAGAACCGTGATAAAATTATCCAAAAGGCTGTGGAAGAAGCTAATGCCATTCTGCGGGATGCAAAACAGTACGCAGACCAGACGATGCGTGATTTTCAGAAGTTCGGCAAAGACCATGTGGATGTCCGGCAGATGGAAAAAGAACGGCAGGAACTGCGCGAGAAGATGAATAAGCTTGAGAAAAAAGCTTCTGCCCAAAAGAAACCGACTGCAGCTTCCAATCTGAAACCGAAGGATCTGCATCTGGGGGATTCTGTGAGAGTATTGAGTCTGAACCTGAAAGGCACCGTCAGCTCCCTTCCGGACACCAAAGGTTTCCTTTTTGTGCAGATGGGTATTATGCGTTCCAAACTGCATATCTCTGACCTGCAGCTTATCGATGAACCGGTCATCACTGCTCCTTCCCTGCAAAGAACAGGGGCAGGAAAGATCAAGATGTCCAAATCCTCCTCCGTCTCCACGGAGATTAACCTGCTTGGCAAGACTGTTGACGAAGCAGTTGCTGAACTGGACAAGTATCTGGACGATGCTTATCTTGCCCACCTTCCAAGCGTGCGGATTGTGCACGGCAAAGGCACCGGCGCCCTGCGGAAAGGCGTACACAACTACCTGCGCCGTCAGAAACATGTTTCCAACTTCCACCTTGCCGAGTTCGGTGAAGGAGATGCCGGCGTTACAATTGTGGAATTCAAAAAATAACTGGAGGTCTATTCATGGCAGCAAAACAAAAAATATTAATTGTTGACGATGACAATAACATCGCCGAACTTATTTCCCTCTATCTGACGAAAGAATGTTATGAGTGTAAAATCGTAAATGATGGAGAGGATGCAATTAAAGAAAATGATAGCTTTCATCCGAACCTGATTCTCCTTGACCTGATGCTCCCCGGTATGGACGGTTATCAGGTGTGCCGGGAGATTCGTCAGCGTTCCAACACTCCGATTATCATGCTCTCTGCAAAGGGAGAAATCTTTGACAAAGTTCTGGGATTGGAGCTTGGCGCAGATGACTATATCATCAAACCCTTTGATACCAAAGAACTGGTGGCAAGAGTTAAGGCTGTGCTGCGCCGTTTCCAGCCAATACCTGCTGCAGCCGCTTCTCAGACCAATGGAAAATATGTGGAATATCCGGATCTGATCATCAACCTGACCAACTACTCTGTTGTCTATCAGGGTGAAACCATCGATATGCCGCCAAAGGAACTGGAACTGCTTTATTTTCTGGCTTCTTCACCCAATCAGGTATTTACCAGAGAACAGCTTCTGGATCATATTTGGGGCTATGAATACATCGGGGATACCCGCACGGTAGACGTCCATATCAAACGTCTCCGTGAAAAAATCAAAGACCACAAATCCTGGGCAATCAGTACCGTCTGGGGAATTGGTTATAAATTCGAGGTTAAATCAGTATGAATGCCAAACTCCGCGCAAAATTTCTAATTATTTATGTGTTGGTGGGACTTGGATCCTTCCTGTTAATCTCCACTCTGGGTTCCCGCATGGTCCAAAAGGAAGTTGTGGAATTTACAAGCACCACCTTATACAAGGAAGCCACCTCTATAGCCAACAATCAGGCTTCCAAATATTATACGGAAAAAGCCACACTGGAAAATACATATTATAATCTGAAATCCCTAAGCGCTTATCAGAACTCCCAGATCTGGATCATAGATACCAATGGTGAGATTCTGCTGAATACGGAAAAAGGATTCGAGGAAGGCCATATTGAACAACTGGAAAACTTTGATCCGGTCGCTCTTGGTTCCGATTATTATTCCACCGGCCGATTTTTTCAATATTTTGATCAGGATATGCTCAGCGTTATGATACCGGTTACCACAAGTTTTGTTCTCCGGGGATATATCGCCATCCATACCAGCATGCAGGACATCTATCATCAAAGAGAAAGCCTGCTTGCCGTCATTTATGTGTTGTTCGCTGTAATTTATATCCTTTTTCTTCTGATCCTTCTGTTCTTTTCCTCCACGATCTACCGACCGCTCAGGAAGATCACACAAGGTGCGAAGGAATATGCTGCCGGAAATCTGACCTATAACATTCCGGTAAATTCTCATGATGAGATGGGCTATCTTGCTTCTACTTTGAATTATATGTCGGATGAACTGAACAAGACACAGGAATATCAGAGAAAATTTGTAGCCAACGTCTCTCACGATTTTCGTTCTCCTCTGACCTCCATCAAAGGCTATGTGGAAGCGATTCAGGACGGGACCATTCCTCCGGAAATGCAGGGAAAATATCTGGATATTGTACTATTTGAGACAGAACGTCTGAATAAACTGACAAAAAGTATGCTTGCACTCAACAATCTCAACAGTAAGGGGCAGATTCTGGATATTACCTCTTTTGATATTAATGCAGTCATCAAGAATACGGCGGCATCTTTTGAAGGTACCTGCCGGAACAAACTCATTACGATTCAGCTTCTTCTGGCTTCTCAGACCTTGTACGTATCGGCTGATATGGGAAAAATCCAACAGGTCCTGTATAACCTGATTGACAATGCGATCAAATTCAGCGATAAAGATTCGACTATCTATGTGGAAACAACAGAGAAGCATGGAAAAGTATTTGTATCAGTAAAAGATACTGGAATTGGAATTCCAAGAGAAAGTATTAACAAGGTCTGGGATCGGTTTTATAAAATTGATGCTTCCCGTGGAAAAGATCGAAAAGGCACAGGGCTTGGACTTTCTATCGTAAAAGAAATCATCAATGCCCACAATCAGAATATCAATGTCATCAGCACCGAGGGCGTAGGAACTGAATTTATCTTTACCTTGGATAAAGGACGTACTTCTCCGGATAAAAAAGGAACTGCCTTATAAAAAAACTGCCTGCAAAACAGAAACGCTTTTGCAGGCAGTTTTTTATAAGGCAGCCTTTTTATTTCCAATCATAATTTCTCAAATGCCCTTCTAAACGCATATGATCAAACTTGTGCTGACGCAGCGCCTCATAGAGAACAATTGCCACAGAATTCGAGAGATTTAAAGAACGGATATCTCCGATCATCGGAATGCGGATTGCCGAAGCCTGATTTTGTACCAGAATCTCTTCAGGAATACCTGCACTTTCCTTTCCAAACATAATAAAGCAGTCTTCCTCGAATTCCACATCGGTATAAGTCTGCGGCGCTTTCGTCGTTGCATAATAAATCTTTGCCCCTGGGTTTTTTGCAAGGAAATCCTCATAATTCAGATACCTGGTCACGTCCAGATCTTTCCAATAATCCATGCCGGCACGCTTGATTTCCTTTTCATTTAATCGAAATCCCAGCGGCTCTATCAAATGCAGTCTGGTTCCTGTTGCAACACAGGTTCTCCCTATATTTCCGGTATTCGCCGGAATCTCAGGCTCATGTAATACAATATTCAGATGTGCCATAACACCTCTTCCTTCCCATACTGTTCATTTCCCCAAACAGTATTTTTCAGCTTTCAGACTATCTATTTTTCAGCACGCAATGCCTTGTACAGTTCATCCGGCTGTGGCCGGTCCAGATAGCGGACTTCCTGACCGTTTCTTAAAATTCTGTCGTTTCCTTTGGTCGTACGCCCTACCACAGAAGCATGAATCCCTTCCTGCTTTAGTGCCCGCACCAGAGCTGCTCCGTCGTCAATCGTAATCATCATTGACCCGCTGGACATAATCTGATAAGGATTGGCATCAAAATGTTCGCATACTTCCACAGTCTCCTGACGGATCGGAATCGCCTTCAGATCAATATCCAATCCCACATTCCCTGCCGAAGCCATCTCCCAGAGTGCTCCGAACACACCGCCCTCGGTAATATCATGCATTGCAGAAGCGCCCAGATCAGAAGCAATTTGGCCCTCTTTCACCACAGACAAATACTGGTCAAATGATTTTGCAGTATCCACAAAGGCAGGAGAAAATGTTTTCAGAAGATCCTCTTCTCTTTCTTTCGCCAAAATGGAGGTTGCCTCCAGACCGATCCACTTTGTAATCACCACATCCTGATCGGGTCCTGCATGGAGATGCGCAAGCAGATGCTCTTTTTTTATCTTCCCCACACCAGTCACTGTGATTAGCGGCTGCTTCACCACATCCGTAATTTCCGTATGACCGCCCAGGATCTCCATATTCAGTTCCCTGCAGGCAGCTTCCGCATCCGCCATCATTTTTTTTACTTCCGCTTCTTCAGTCTCATCTGTGAGAAGTACAGTCAACATCACACCGAGTGGCTCTGCCCCAGACGCTGCAAGATCATTTGCAGTGATATGAATACAGTGTTTTCCGATATCTTTTACTGTTCCCGTAATCGGGTCTGTAGACATTACAATTGCCTCGTCTTCTCCCACTTCCAGTGCCGCACAGTCCAGTCCTACGGACGGTCCTACCAATACTTCCTCTCTTCTATGCTTTACCTGTCTTAATACGGAGCGGATCAACACCTGCTCCGGCAGCTTTCCAATCTTCATGTCTTTGTCATTCCTCCCCATCTTCCTGTCCGTCATCTGACGATGCTTTTCCACCCGGATATCGGCTCAGGACTTCATTGACCCTGCTCATATCATTGGCAGCAATCGCTTCGTTCAGCGCCTGTACAGCCTCCGAATCACCGCCTTTTGTCCCGACTCTGGTCAGGTTCGGTGTCATCTGGTAATTGCTGCTGTTCACCTGTTCTCTTGTTTCCTCTCCGTTGACCTCAATGATTTTCCAGAGCTTCGCTTCCTTTCCGGTATGTCCGGAAGAACTCTCTTTTTCTCCAAAAGCCAGATTCGAATCCGCCTGAATCTTACTCTCCGGCTCTGTGGAGGACAGGGTTTCACTCTCAAAGCTTACTCTTCTGTTCTCCCTGTCTCTGGTCTCATGACCATAAATCCGGAATCCTACCTCACCATTGGAAGCATATCCGAAGATATAAATCGGTGCATCGGTATTATTACGGAATTTAAAATCCTTCGATCCTTCTGCTATGGCAGCATCCATGGATGGTTTCACATAATTGACAAGCATTGAATGATTATACCGTTCCGTCACCTCAAGCTCTGCCCGCAAAACTGCCAGATACAGTGTTGTAGATACCTGACAGATTCCTCCGCCGTAGCTCTCCACAACAGCTCCCATCTCATAAGAAGGGGCAGGAGCATATCCATTTTCCGCACTGAAGGGTACCACAGAATCACAGACGGACAGTTCTTCACCGGGATACAAAACCTTACCATTCAATTTGGAGACACCAGTCTCGATATTTGTCCGCCGGTTGCTGGAGCTTGAAGAATAATCCGTACTGCTCTCTCCCAATACATCCTGCACCAAAGCAAATTGTTCCTCGCTTCCCTGTGACTGTACGATATCTGCATCCAGCGTAACCTGTGCATTTCCGCCTCTCCACTCACTGGAAAAATAATTTTGTATGATCTGTATAGATTCCTCTACTTTCACAGAAGCACCATTTTGCCCGGGCACAATCGTAAATGTTCCATCCTCATTTCTTTTCAGCGTCATATCCACAGCGGCATGGTTCAATTCTGTGCAGGAACCCTCCACAATTCCCCGCACTTTTTCCTGATCTACTTCATATGCAAGTTCCAAAACAAGAGGACCATTCTCTTTTATCGTGCGCTGTGTACGAAAACGCTGAAGAACATTCCCTTTCTGCCCGATCTCAAGAGCCTGCCGGATAACCACCTCATTGGTATAAGCTAACCCCAGTTCCCCTGCAGTGATGCCGGTCCCACTGTCTCCTACACACAATTCTATCGTACTCTGAGACAATTTCTCCATCTTCCCCTGTATCGCCTGACGAATTTCCTCCTGATTCATACCGGATACATTCATATTTTCAATATAAATGCCTTCCATTGCCCGTTCCTGCCCTGAGCTGTCATCTGCCTGCACAGTAACTGCTCCTGCAAAAGACAACAAAGCAGCCAGAATCACACCTGCAATTCCAGTTTTTCTCATCTGTATCTCCCGCTTTCTTTCGATTCAAACACACATTAACATCTATAACAAAAATCCTAACACCATGGGCACTACCATTGCAATTACCAGAATCACTGCGATTATTCCTGCCGCTATTCTTCTTTTATTTGGATTCATCCTGCTATCTACCTCTCTATTCTGCCATGAACCAGAATCATCTGGTCAATCATCCGTGACGCTTCACTTTTCGTCAGGCTGTCAATTTCCACATCAACTTCTATTCTATGATATTTTATCAAATCATTCAAGTACCGTTTTTGCGCCGGTGTGATCGGACTTTGACGCTTCACCCTGTAGACCAGCGGCTTTGCCTGAAACCATTCCGGATTCCTCCCACCAAACTCCTCCCACAAACGTCCGTATAACTCCATCGTGGCTTTGGCATCATCATAGGCACGGTGTGCATTGGTCCTGTCAATCCCATAATAGGCACACATGGCTTCCAGGCTTCTGCTTGGCAGTCCCGGAAAGGCATGCCTTGCGATAGCCAACGTATCTGCCGCCTCCTTCTCAAATTCTCTCCCCAGATTCACTGCCTGATGCTTCAGAAAACTATAATCAAACAAGATATTATGCCCGATCAGAGGTAATTCCCCACAGAGGTCCAGAAACGATGTCACTGCCTGGTCCTGCTGCGGCTGCCCGTCTACCATCTCCTGTGTGATTCCCGTAAGCTCTGTGATTCGTTCCGGAATCTGCATCCTTGGATCTACAAACGTTTGAAATGTCTCTACAAGTTCTCCATTTACAACCTTCAAAGCCCCAATCTCCAATATCCGGTCATATTTTGGCCTAAGACCAGTGGTTTCAAGATCCACTGCCACAAATGTCTGCATCATACCTTTTTCCTCTTTCTATCCGTCTGATATTCCCTGCAGTATTTCGTCAGAAAACATTCCTCACACTTTGGACTCCGGGCAAAACAAATCTGCCTTCCAAATGTAATGATCTGGATATTATACAGAATCCAATGCTCTTTGGGGAGTACCTTCATCAATTCATACTCAATTTTTACCGGATCCTCTTCTTTTGCAAGTCCCAGACGCCTGGATATCCGCTTCACATGGGTGTCCACAACCACACTTGGTTCATGAAAAATATTTCCACGGATGACATTGGCAGTTTTCCTTCCAACACCGGGAAGGGAAGTCAGTGCTTCGATGCTCTCCGGCACCTTGCCTTCGTATTCCCTGCAAAGCTTTTGGGCACACCCGATGATATTTTTTGCCTTGTTGTGATAGAATCCGGTAGGCTTGATGTCCTGCTCCAACGTTTTTAAATCCGCATTTGCAAAGGCCTCCATATCCGGATACTTTACAAAAAGATCTTTGGTTACAATATTTACTCTGGCATCCGTACACTGAGCGGAAAGCATCGTCGCAATCAAAAGCTGCTCCGGAGTCTCATGATTCAGATAACACTTATACTCTGTGGTATACTGCTCATCCAACAGTGCAAGAATTTCTTTTGTCCTCTTTGTCGCCACCTGACACTTCCTCACTTTCTATGATCATTTTCATTCATCCCAAACCGCTCCTATATCTGAATCTCCAGGCAACGTGCAGAACCGTCCAGTGGATCACGTTCCCGGTAATCAAACAGATACACTCTTGTTTTCTCTTCTATCCGGCTGACAACCTCAATGTGTGTCATCTTCATCATCTGTTTCCAGTCATAACCTTCATAAGCAGGTAAGATCCGTCTTTCCTCTTGTTCACGCTGATAAAATGTCCGGATCGCATTTTTATAGGCGCTCAGATCGGAAGCAAATCCCGGTCTGCTCTTTGCATTTTCCCGTGCATAGACATCCAGCACCGCTAATTCACGATATTTTCCCATATCCTCCGGATACAGCGATTCCAGATACTCCAGCAGAATCTCATATCGCCGGATTCTGGTATGTGAAATTGTCAGATATCCCTTCTGTTCATAAAACTCCCCGATCCCCTGATAGAAAAAAAACATATTGTCATACCGGTTTTCAATCTCCGCTAACAGGTTTCTGAACTGTCCGCTGTTATAATAGACTTCCACCATCTCTTCCACCTGCTTCAACCGCAGCACATCCCCATATGGAAGCCAGCGGGTGCTTAAGATTTCGTAAGGCTCCTTCCCGCTGTAAAGCCCCTCATATTCTGTGATATGCTCCTGCATATAGGAACCTTTCAGTACCTTAAGAAATCCAAGCTGCAGCTGCTCGGGATGCAGTTTATATACATCCCGGAAGGAGTTTGCAAAACGCTCATAATCTTCGAAAGGAAGTCCTGCAATCAGATCCAGATGCTGGTGAATATTCCGTCCTTTCTGAATTCTGCGAACTACAGTCCGTACCTTTTCAAAATCCATCCTCCGGTGAATCTCATCAATCGTCCCGGGATTGGTGGACTGCACACCGATTTCCAACTGAATCAGTCCCGGGCGCATCTGACGGAATAATTCCAGATCTTCTTCTGTCAGAAGATCTGCCGCAATTTCAAAATGAAAATTCGTTATGCCATTATCATGCTCCATCAGATACTTCCAGATTGTCATCGCATGATCCCGCTTACAATTAAATGTCCGATCCACAAATTTCACCTGCGGCACCCGATGATCGATAAAAAACTGGAGTTCCTTCGTTACAAGCTCCAGACTACGAAACCGCAGCCTTTTATCAATGGAGGAAAGGCAATAACTGCAGGAAAACGGACATCCCCTGCTGGACTCATAATAAATAATCCGATGTGCAAAATCCTTCAGATCCTCATAAGGAAACGGCAGTGTACTCAGATCCAGACTCTCTCTGTCCGGATTGACCTGTATCCCCCCGTCCTTCTCCCTGTAAGTAATTCCACAGATACTGCGAAGCTGCCCGATTGCATCCGATGGATTCAAGTACCAGGAGGACAGTTCTGCAAAAGTAGCTTCCCCCTCTCCGCGCATCACTCCGACTATCCCTTCATTTTCATTCAAAACCTTCTCAGCATCAAAGGAAACCTCCGGACCTCCCACCCAGATCTGTGTCTGCGGAAGAACTTTATGAAGGTCTGCAATCAATTCCTTTATATAGGAAATATTCCAGATATAACAGGAAAAACAAAGCATGTCCGGCTTCCTTTTAAAAATCCCCTGTAAGATTTCATCCTTTGTCTGATTGATGGTGTATTCCGCCAACTCCACTGGTATTCCCCGTTCACGGGCATACGCCTGCAGGGAATAGACTGCAAGATTGGAATGTATGTATTTCGCATTCACTGCGGCAAGTATGATTCGCTTCATCTCATTTTCCCTCTCTTCTATACGCAAAAAAGCAAAAACATTGAATCCCCCTCAACGTTTTTGCTCCATACAAATGCCTGGTTCCGGAATCGAACCAGAGACACGAGGATTTTCAGTCCTCTGCTCTACCAACTGAGCTAACCAGGCACAGCTTTCACTTGCGAAAACTATATTACCATAAGCGCTTCGAAATAGCAAGTAAAATTTTCGGCGACGTTCCAGAAGTCATGATTCCGAACATTTACAATGCTATCAGATCAGCGGTTCTCCATCCAGCCACCGCTCTACAACGTATGCCACACCGTCCTCTTCATTGGACGGCGCCACATAATCCGCGATCGCTTTTACAGCAGCCTGACCATTCTCCATGGCAACCCCGCAGCCGGCAAACATTAACATTGACTTATCATTAAATCCGTCGCCAAAGGCTGCCATCTCTTTCCGGTCCATTCCTACGATATCCAACAGCCGTTTCAGTGATTTTGCCTTATCGATTCCCTTGGGCATAATTTCCAGAAAATATGGTTCCGAACGGAAGACGCTTAACTCGTCACCGAAAAGCTCCTGTACCTTTTTTTCCACGTCAGCAAGATAGACCCCCCGTTCCATCATCAGACATTTCACAACCGGAAAATTCACATATTCTTTCAGATTCTCCACTTTTTTAGGAATCATCTTTGTACAGAGCACTTCCTTCTGCACATAATAATTATCCGGCGTCTCTGTGATAATGTACTGATCCTGATAGGTCATCATCGCCGTCTGATACTTCTGCGCAAGTTCATAGACCTTTCCCGGAACCTCCGGCGGCAGCGTCTTCCCATAAAGCACATTCTTCGTTCCGCATTCTGTGATAATACCTCCGTTAAAAGACAGGATATAACTTCCATACTTTGCCAGATTCAGCTCCTCTGCGAGAGGTGTAATCCCGTAAGTCGGCCTTCCCGATGCCAGAACAACCTTGCCGCCAGCTTCCTGATACCGGGTCAGAGCTTCCTTCGTCCGGGGTGTAATCTCCTTTTTATTATTTGTCAATGTACCGTCCAAATCCAGGACAATCATCTTATACTGCATCCTTCATGATTCCTTTCCTTACATTCCGAAAATATCTTTTGCCGTTTTCATGTTCTCAACAATTGAAACACCGAACGGGCATCTGGTTTCGCAGGCTCTGCACTGAATACATTCTCCTGCATGATGTGCAAGGACCCCATAGTGTTCCCTTACCGTTTCCGGAACCGTTCCCTGCGCCTTTGCCAGATTCAAAAACTTCGTAACCGATGCCACATCGATCTGCCTGGGACAGGGAGCACAATGACTGCAATACATACAATGCCCCTTCCAGCTTATATTCGGGAAAGATGCAAAAGCCAGGGCATAATCTTTTTCTTCTTCTGAAGCCTCCTCATAAGCGATACTGGTCTTAAGCTGTTCCACCGTATGAGCTCCCGCCAGGACGGTAGACACTGCCGGACGGGTGAGGGCATAATGCAGACACTGATTCGTTGTCAGTGCTTTCCCCGCCGGAGACAACGTTTCATCCAACAGATCCCCGCCGCCAAAGGCTTTCATAACGGTAATTCCCACGCCGAGACGCTGACAGGTTTCGTATAATTCCTGCCGTTCGGGGTCCATATTGACAAGGGGCGCCCGGTAGTTCTCTTCCTTCCATAATTCCTCCACATCCTCACTTGCCGGCTGCAGATCATAACACGGATTGACACTGAACATTAAAACTTCTATGTACCCGCTTTTTACCGCCTTCAGTGCAACCTGTGGATTATGGCTGCTAAGCCCGATGTGACGGATTCTTCCTTCCTTTTTCAGTTCCAGCGCATACTGCAGTACCGGACCTTCTGCAATCGCCTCCCAGTCTTTCATAGAATCCACGTAATGAATCATCCCCACATCGATATAGTCTGTCTGAAGCAGAGATAACATTTCCTGAAATCCTTCTCTTACCTCCTCAATATCCCGGGTACGCTTATATTGTCCGTTTTTCCAGATGGAACAAATATGAGATTGGATGATAAATTTCTCTCTTCTTCCTGCCAGTGCCTTCCCGACGCTGGCGCGTACTTCCGGATTCGATGTATAGAGATCAAAATAATTTATGCCGTATTCTTCTGCCGCATCAAAAAGAATTTGTGCCATCTGACAGTTGTTTTCCCCAAATCCCTCACATCCCATACCAATTTCGCTGACTTTCAATCCGGTATTTCCTAATTCACGATATTTCATAAGATCCCCGTCTCCTTCTCCTGTTTTCTTGCTCATAGGCGATTGCGAAACTCTGTCGGAGTGAAAACGAATTTTAAACCAACTCTGGAAGGGCTTCGCAATCGCCTGTTTTGTATAGTATCTATTATATACTACGGGTGTTACGATCGGTCAAGCTATTTTTCCTCTGCAAAGCAAGATGCAGAACAAGGTTCCTGATTTGATGGCGGAAGGCAGGTATGATTTTTGCATACATAATAGGTTGTCCTGTTATTGAGCAGTTTATATGCTTTGTCAGTCTGTGCAAGTATTTCTATATCCGCATAAAGGGGCAGGCGGACTAAGATCTCTTCCATACGATCTTCTTCTGAAAGAACAGCCGTAATTTTCTGCGGCGGATAAAGATACAAAAGCAATGCCGTTAAGAACAGGCAGTATCCCGCAGGATAATGCTCCGCATTTGCAGACAGAAATGCAAGCTGCCTCTCTGCCTCCTGCTCGTAATCTTCTCCTTCCGTCATCTGGCAAAGTCTCACAAGGCAATATGCCATAACAGAGTTCCCGCTGGGCAATGCCCCGTCATAGGTTTCCTTCGGTTTCGTAATCAGACTGCTGTTTTTTGTACCATACAGGAAGTATCCGCCGTAACTTTTATCTGCAAACTGGCGCTCTGCCTCTTTACAGATTTCTCCGGCGCGATTCAGATATTCAGATCTGGCAGTTACCTCATACAGACCAATTAATGCAGCGGTATAATAGGCATACTCATCCAGAAATCCTTTCACCGAACACTGATTGCCGCGGCAGCTCACGTAAAGCTGGTTTCCTTCAGAAAGATGCTTTTCAATAAAAACATGTGCTTTTTCTGCCGCCGAAAGATAACACCGTTTTCCCGTGACCCGGTACAAAACCGACAGTGCACATATCATCAGCGCATTCCATGCGGTGAGAATTTTATCGTCCAGATGCAGCTTTGCGCGGGTCCTGCGATACTCATACAAAGCGCGTCTCTCCTCGTCAAAAGGATCAGAAATATCGTTGCCATTCAGAAGATTGGGAATATTTCTTCCCGCAAAATTCCCCTGCCTTGTAATACCGAAATGCTCACAAAACTCTTCGCCTTTTTCTTTCCCGAGGATTTTGCATACTTCCTCATAACTCCAGATATAATATTTCCCTTCCTCTCCTTCACTGTCAGCATCCTGCGCGGAATAAAACGCTCCAGACTCTCCGGTCATCTCGCGGAAAATATATTCTGCCGTCTGCTCAGCGGTATCCAGAAATGTTCGGTTGCCCGACACTTTGTAGGCCGCCGAATATGCCATTATCAACAGTGCATTATCATAAAGCATCTTCTCAAAGTGGGGAACCAGATAATACTGGTCCGTAGAATACCGCGAAAATCCATAGCCGATCTGATCAAAAATTCCGCCCCTGCGCATCTTTTCCAATGTAATTTTTACCTGATCGAATGCGGTTTTGTCGTCATTTATCTGCGCATACAACGTAAGAAAAATCAGATTATGAGGAGTAGGAAATTTGGGCGCCTGTCCAAATCCTCCATGCCTTTCATCAAAGGTACGGGAAAAGAGTTTTGCTGCCTGTTTCGGCAGATCACGGTTGATCTCTTTACAGACACCGTCATCCCGGATATTTATCTGTGCAAGGATATCATCCGCAGATTCCAGCAGATCATCTTTCCTGTGCTTCCATTGATCTGCAACAGCAAGCAGCAATTCACGAAAGCCCATCATACCGCCGTGGGATACGGGGGGAAAATATGTGCCCGCAAAAAACGGTTTCTGCTGCGGCGTCATAAAAATACTCATCGGCCAGCCGCCGCTGCCCGTAAGTGCCTGACAAACATTCATATATACACTGTCTATGTCCGGACGTTCTTCACGGTCTACTTTGACAGGCACAAAGAACCGATTGAGAATCTCTGCGATTTCTTCATTTTCAAAACTTTCATGCGCCATCACATGACACCAGTGGCAAGTACTGTAACCGATACTTAAGAAAATCGGCTTTTCTTCCCGGCCCGCCTTCTCAAAAGCCTCATCCCCCCACGGATACCAGTCCACAGGATTTTCAGAATGCTGCAGAAGATAAGGACTGCTCTGTTCTTTCAGACGATTGCTCATAAATTACCACCTTTCAAACACGCTCTGATATACCGACTGCTCAATATCTATAGTCTGTGCCGCTGACCGTAATTTATGCTATTTCTCCTACGGAATTATATTCACGCCCCGCAAAAAAGTGCGGCTAATTCCTCGGCTTCCTCTAATGTATTTTTCCAACCATATTTTTTCAGATCAACACTCCATACGGTTCCGTTCCAGACCGCTTCCACGCCCTCTTCCCAAAGAAGAAGTTTCTGTAAATCCCAGGTTTCAAAATGACCGGCACCGCTCAGTTCTCCTTTGGCATTCACCACACGATGTGCCGGTATATCCGTGCCTGCCAATTGGAACCGAAGTCCATATCCAACTTGTCTGGCATTTTTCGGTTTCCCACAGAGCAAAGCAATTTGTCCGTAAGTAGCAACCGTTCCTGCCGGAATTCGATTGCACACGATCTTCATTCGATCATAAAAATCCATATTCTTTACCTGCCCGCATTCTTTTCTCATGAGATGATTATATCATTTCCCATTCAGCTTAACAACCTTCCCTCCACGATCCTTTCATCGAAAATCATGAAGTAAGCAGATACTTATCATCTGTGCAAATGAACTTTTCCTTATGCCATATCACTTATTCCGTTGCATCTTTAAAAACGATAACTTATAATAACCATATCAAAGAGGAGAAGCGAGGTTAAAAATTGAAAATTGAACGTCTTTATGCTATCACCGTATATCTTCTTAATCATGGAAGAACATCCGCAAGTGAATTAGCAAAATATTTTGAAGTATCGCTGCGGACCATACAACGGGATATAGATTCCTTGTGTCTGGCAGGGATTCCAATTATTTCAGCTGCCGGAGCAGCGGGAGGTTATGAAATATCAGATCGCTTTAAAATAGATCAAGAATTTGCTACCTCAGACGATTATTCTTATATCTTGACAGCACTGCAGGGATTGATATCGGCTACCGATAACCAAAAGGCAAAACACACTTTAGAAAAGATCGTACATGTATCGAATCCCAATGACAATGGTATTATTTTAGATTTTTCTGTTTTGCGTGAAGGAGATCAAATTACTCTGCAGATGCTGCAAACAGCTGTAATTGAAAAGCGTACTGTTGCGTTTAAATATACGAATAATAATAATGAAACCCGCATACACAGTGTAGAGCCGATCGCTGTCATATATAGATGGTATGCCTGGTATCTTCTTGCTTATTCCAAAACCAAAAATGATTACCGTACCTACAAGCTTGTACGAATGAGCAATTTGGAAATTACAGACCAACCCTTTGTAAAAAAACACGAGACAGCGGATATTATTTTAAAAAATACAGATAAAACCGATTCCCGTCAATATATCGATGTTCTTATAAAATGCAAAGAAGTGTCAAAATCACGGGTTATCGAATACCTGAACGGAACTATAATAGAAGAATTTTCAAATGGCGATACCTTAATGAAACTGACTGTGGTTGAAAATGAGCACTTTTGGATTGGAACACTATTATCATTGAGCGATAACGTAGAGGTGATTGCACCGGAAGAAGTCCGTAAGCGGTTGCTGGAATCAGCCGAAAAAATTATTTCTTTGTATCAATAACTATGACATTCTGTTGTCGTATATACTGTGATATACTATCATAAAAATTGAAAGAGAGGTGCCTTTATGGTGAATCCATATGAAAAATGTCCTGTATATGAAAATGAAAACTATCTTCTAAGACTTGTTGAAACATCAGATGCGCTTGATTTACTCCTTGTGTATTCTGATGAAAAGGCCGTGCCGTTTTTTAACAGTGATAACTGCGGAGGTGATGATTTCCATTATACGTCATTGGAACGTATGCAAATTCAAATAGATGGGTGGCTATGGGAATATCAAAGAAAAGGTTTTGTCCGTTGGGCAATTATTGATAAGAAAATTCATCGTGCCATAGGAACAATTGAATTATTCAACCGTAGTTCCAGGGAAGACTATTTTAATAATTGCGGCTTGCTGCGTCTGGATTTGAGGAGTGATTATGAACACGAAGAACCTATTTTTGAAATACTGTCTCTTATTACGCTGCCAACATTCGCGCTATTTGACTGCCAGATGATTGCAACAAAAGTTCCGCCGTTTGCGACTGAACGCAAATCGGCAATAGCGCAGTTAGGTTTCACGGCTTCTAAAGAAAAAATGATAGGTTTCCATGACCGAAAAATTTACACCGATTATTACATTTTATACAAATAATACGATACCCTGATCAAAGGGTTATGCATTTTATGCTTGCATGAAAAAGCAGCCCGTATAGCGGCTCAAAGTGCGCAGCAATCATTCCTGACATCCAAATATCAGGATCTGAAACTTGGTAAAGGCTATCTTTTATGCTATAATATCTTGTGAGATTTTATCCCTTAAATAAGTAAATCTCAATCAAAACTTTTATCAGAAGGAGATATACATTGTTAACAATAAGAACTATGACAGATACAGATACCGATACGGTACTTGAAATGATGCGCGTATTTTATACTTCACCCGCTGTGTGGAGTAATGGTTCGGAGGAGATTTTCAGAAATGATGTAGCGAACTGTGTAGGAGATTGTCCGTATTTAGAAGGATATGTTTTTACAGAGGATCATAAAATATTGGGATATGCCATGATTGCCAAAAGCTTTTCAACCGAATTTGGTAAGCCTTGTATATGGATTGAAGATTTATATATGAAACCGGACTATCGAGGCATGGGGATCGGCACAAAATTTTTTGCTTATATAGAACAGCAGTATCCTGATTCTGTAATACGGCTTGAAGTAGAAGAAGAAAATCAGAATGCAATTTCCGTATATAAAAAATGTGGATATCAACTTCTTCCCTATCTGGAAATGAAAAAAGTTTTAAATTGAACAACACAGAAAGATACCGGGATAAAACTGTATAGTTTCTCCCGGTATTCCATCCTTGAAAATAACTGTGCTTATTTACTATGAAAGTCCCGGACAGCAGCCATGACCCGGAGCGTGCTTGCACGCGCAGGGACATGGATATTGGACGGGCAAGCCAGTATGAGTAAGGAGGACGATAGTCCGGATTACGAATACTGGCGGCGATTGCGGGAGCACAAGGTGCGGAGCAATCGACTTTCATGGATGGTGATGTCTGCGTCAGCAGACATGTCCGTTTACTATGAAAGTCCCGTACAGCGGCCATGAGGAGCGCA
>UQAW01000027.1 GCA_900539175.1 uncultured Lachnospiraceae bacterium | reverse complement strand
ATTAAATTGGCCAGGCTGTATCCGGTTATAGTTTAGAAACTAACCGGATATAGTACTAGTCAGTTTGAAAATATTACAAAAAAATATGGATTAGAGTTGGATGATGCATGGAATAAAGAATTAATGCCACATCAGGGAAGACATCCTAATGCATATCATGATTGGATGCTTGAGGAATTGCAAACAATAGATAAAGTTGCAGATGGAAATAGAGATGTATTCTTGCAGATGTTTGAAGATGTTAAAACCACAGTAAAGGATAATTCAGATATGTTGAGAAAGACATTTTGGGAATAGGAGGATATATGGAATATTATAAAATAATGTATGATTATGTAAATGATGAACAGGCGGTCTTGCTGAATATTGATGAGAACACACTCGGATTCAATAGATATGATGTAAATAAGGCTACTAAATTAGGAGTAGAAAAAGTATACTGTACTCTTGAGGAAGACAATTATTCACAATATGATTATCTGGCTAATAATTTATCATGGTTAGTTGTTAGTAGTAGAATAAAAGACATTTTGATTAAATGTAATATGGGGATGTGTGAGTTTATTCCTGTATTAAACAGTAAAAATGAAGAAGTAATAGGATATTTAATGCACTGTATGAATATACTAGATGCTTTTGATGAAAAGAAATCAATATGTACAAGAAAAAAATATGTCAATAATGGAAAAGAATATGAAATATTATCTGTTATAAAATATGCAGTAAATGCAAGTAAGATTGGTGATATTGATATGTTTAAATTAATAGATAGTGATATACCGATTTTTGCATCACAGAAGCTAAAAGATATGTTGATGGAGCATGAAGCAAAAGGATTTGATTTTATGAAGATAAAATCATAATATTATTATGTCTATACTTTAGGAATCCAAAACCCCTAAATCAAAAAACTATTATTTCCTGCCTTCGTTGGCGTAGGTCAATGAGAATGCAGAAAATAATAGTTTTTTGTCCATGACCTAAAAGGGAAAGGATAGCTTATATACCTACGGCCTGTCAGGATTCATTCGTAAACGGTAGATAGGTTCTTTCCAAGACAAACGCATAAGTAAATAAATTGTGAATATGCTCCTTTTCTGATAGAATAAAAGAAAAGGGGCGTGTTGTATGAAGGAATTATTACAGTGGATAGAGTATATTGAGGATATACGTCAGGAGAAGAAAGTACGTCATTTACTAAACATTTTAGTAATTGTTCTTTTTGCTACTTTGGCGAATGCGGACGATTGGGTGGAAATTGCCCTGTTTGCAGAAAAAGATGATTCTCCTTATCGCATTCTTCACTATTTCTTGGAGATATGTTGAAATACGATGATTATTTTCGAACTGAGTATGTACCGCATGTCCATATTTTGCAGGCGAACAGGGTGTTTCACAGAAGCGGTTCAGTTTTTTTGTTTTGCTTTTGGGAAGCGAAATTTACATCTGTTTTTCTAAGATTTATATCCATTATGATGCATACATAAGTTATGTATACAGCGTGGAACGTCTTCTGGAAATATCAGGTAACATAAAAATTGCCTACAGTCGGTTAAAATAAAATTAATTGGTTTCCATCGGAGTCACGATGGCGATTACCGGAGTAGTCCTGCTCTCCGGCGGCTCCCTCGGGGGAACCACCACTGTCCTGATCTCAGAATTAGCTGCTGCAGGAAGCAGCCTCATAGGAAATCCCTTTGTCCAGCGTCTGGTCCAGGGAGCAGCCGATACGGCAGTGGATACCGCCCAGAGTGCCTCCAAAGGCCTGCCGGTGACGCTGGAAGGCGTCCTGATCAACATGACCTATAACACCCTGATGGCAGGAGGAATTGGCAGCGGAGGAAAACAGGCAGTCAATGAAGCCGTCGATGAAACCGCGGACAGCATTGGGGACAGCGTCCGGCGGGAAGTAAAAAGTGGAGGTAAGAGTGGTTCTAATGGAGTTTGTAATCCAGTAGATGTGGTTGGTAAAGGTAGTACTGGACGAACAGTTCCAAATACATTAAATGAGCAAATGGCTATGCACCAAGTAATGTCAAATCCATTGGAGGGTGCAGTTGATATGAGTCAATTGAAAAATCATCCTGTAATAATGAGTGATCCAAGATGGTTGGCATCTGAAGGCTGGGCGAAAATGAGCAATAATGTAAATGGTATAGAAATACATTTTGTGTATAACAAAATAACGGGTGTGTTTGATGATTTTAAATTTAAATAAGGAGAGCAACTATATGAATGATAAAATCTTGTATCAGGATAGTAACAGTATATTGTCTTTTGAATCATTATATTGTGTGGGTGGATATGTTACTTATAAAATATTGATTTCTGCTAGTGGATTTTCAGGTCATTGTAATTTTTGTATTGAAGAGAAAACTATTCAAGACCATATTAAATGTATAGATATTATGGCGGATTCTTTAAGCGGTGAAATGATAATAAGGGATTGCGAAAGTGATGCTTTTTTGAAACTTTATTTTGAAGATCCGATGAATTTTTATGTATTAGGACAAATAGGAGGAAGTCATGAGGACAATATTTTAAAATTTAAGCTGAAAGCAGATCAAACATTGTTGTCAGGATTTAAGAATGCACTTTGGGATTACTAATTTGGGAGTATGTAGCTGTATAAAGATAATAAAATTTTTTATGTGAGTAGTCACATAATATGTGGAGCTATCTCAGTGGAACAGATGAAAAGCCTCCTGTCATCCTGTATGATTACCGCCCCGGACGCAGCGGCGCTTATCTCATCGAGTTTCTGTTTGGATTTACCGGGATGCTCCACTGTGATAGTTATTCCGCATATGGAAAGGATTGAAGATGTTATCCTTGTATGCTGTCTGGCTCATTGCAGGAGAAAATTTTATAAAGCCGTTTCGAAAGAGTGGAGAAAAGTATACAGCGTGGAACGTCTTCTGGAAATAGCAGGTAATATAAAAATCGCTTACAGTCGGTTAAAATAAAATTAATTGGTTTCGTTGCAATAAAAAATGGGAGATTTTGATAATTTATCAAAAAATAGTGGAGGAAAGTGATGTATAAACCGACAAAAATTGAAAAGAGTAATTGCATTCAAATTGTAAAGGATATATTAAAGATAGATGATGAGTTTGAGTGTGAGAGATATGTTGAAAATATTTTTAGGAAAACCTATTCAATTGGTGGTGATTATAGCAAAGAAACACTTAGGTCTGTAGCAGAGGTTATATTGAAAGATGTTTAGTATTTATTAGGGATATTTTAGGATAATCTAGAAATATCATTAACTACTTAATCAATAAATTTTAATAATAACAATGGAAATGTTTATGGCTTAGTAGGAACTAAAACATCTAATGGAGGCGTTGCATCGCATAACTAGGCAAAGATCTGGACCCAAAACACCGGGGAAACCCTGCACAGCTGGGGCAAATCCAAACTGAAAGAAGCAGACAACATCCTGAACTCCTGAACCGCCTCCGTGGAGAAGACCGTAAAAAACTTCTGCACAACGGCAAACCGCGTCAGGGAAGACGTGGTGGAATTTGTCAAAAACATAGATTGGAAAAAGGTTGCCGTCGGGGTCGGAGTCACCATGGCATTCACCGGCGTGGTCCTGCTCTCCGGAGGCTCGGCAGCCCCTCCGCCACAGAAATGGCAAAACCCCAGGGCGGATGCTTTACCGGGGAGACCCTGATCCCGACTGCAAAAGGAGAGAAAGCAATCCGTGAAATCCGTGTGGACGACCTGGTACTGTCCGAGAACCCGGAAACCGGAGAACGGGGCTATAAAGAAGTCCGGAGACTGTACCTGCATGAGAGCAGCCGGCTGATCCAT
This sequence comes from uncultured Lachnospiraceae bacterium, assembly GCA_900539175.1. Classification (GTDB taxonomy): domain Bacteria; phylum Bacillota; class Clostridia; order Lachnospirales; family Lachnospiraceae; genus Novisyntrophococcus. Next base: position 36,216 of record UQAW01000027.1, on the reverse strand, counting down.
GTATTTGTGGGAAATGAAGAGATCAAAGCAACACCGGAGCACCCCTTCTGGGTGGAAGGAAAAGGCTTTGTAACAGCAGACGCCCTCCGTGCAGGAGAAGAAGTAAGACTTCTACATTTCCAAATATGCTGATGGAAATCTAATACCTTTAAATAAACAAAATGTAAACGGACAGGATATTCCATTGCCTGATCCAAATGCGACGGAAGCACATACTGTATTAGGAGGCAAAGTTAATTCGAAAACTGGTGGAGTTTATAGAAGGTCAACCACTTTCCCAGAGGAGACATGGTCGATGGCTAATGGGCAAAATGTTCCGTTGAGTGGAGCTCATTGGAGCAATAATTATTATGGACAAATAAAGCAGCCATATTTGAAAATGAGCAATCCGGGTATTTTTAGATAAACAACATTTAAGTAACTGAATAGGCCGAGAATTTTGAAGGAGAAAAATAATGCAAAAGAAAATGTTTATTTTGATTGTAGCAGTAATTATTGTATTTATATTAGGAAGTGGTTATTTGAAACAAGAAAATAGGCCGAAGAAAGATATAGTAATTTTAGAAAAAGAAAGTTATCTGAGTGATTTTATAGTTGAAGGTGATGTGGTTCAAATAAGTTGTGTGATAAGCATTGAAAACAGAAGTGATGTCGATAAAACAATTAGAATTGTGGGGGATTTCAAAAACGAAATAAATACAGGATTATTAAAAGAAAGAAAATTGCAAGGCGTTTTCACAGATGAAAATTCAAATGAAATTACTATAGCATCTAATTCCACACAAAAAAATAGAAGCGTAGTATTTTACGGTGAATATGGGGGAGTAAAAAAGATGAAAAATAGAAATCTGCCCGATATTGAAATTATTGAATTAAGTGAAGGATGATTTTTAGAGAAAGAATGAGTTATTCATGTTTATTCAGTGAATTTTTGAAAGCTGGAATCGTAAGCTGGGAACGATCCAAGCGGAAAAAGGGTGCCATCAGAGATTTTAAACCAACAGGAGGTCAGAATTAGCTTGATAAGAAACCAGGTAAATGAAGATAAAAAATATATGTGCCCGGTATGTGGCTATAGTGGATTACAAGAAACTCCGTATCATACATATGGACATGGCTCCTATGAAATTTGCGTATGTTGTGGATTTCAATTTGGATATGATGATTTTCCAGATAAAGAACAGGGGTTTGACAATTGGAGAAAAAAGTGGAGAAAAGATGGTTACCCATGGTTTTCCAAAAGAACTCCCCCACCACTTAATTGGAATCCAGTTGAACAAGGATGTGTCGATCCTTTTTCTATTGGAAGTTTGTTGTAAGGACAGTGAGCAATTTTTTTGCGGCGATACTCTGCGGGCGGTTTTTGTCCAGAATCAGGCAGACCTCCCGCTGAGGCAGAGATTCCACAAGAGGAATGGGAACTACCGTGCCGTTTGCTATGGGATCCGCTGCCAGTTCATCCGGGTAAAAACCAATGCCAAGATTATGTTGAATAAAAGGAAGAATCTGATCCGCCGTGGCAACCTCGATATCTGGCTGGAATGGAAGATTGTGATTCAAAAAGTACTGGATATAAAATTCCCGGGTTCCTGTCTCATTTGCCAGTGAGATAAAGGGAATATCGCCTAAAGTATCCAGATGATGAGACTTTGAGGTCAGGGCAGCATATTTGATCCCTCCGATTAAGAGTTCGCGGAAGGTACATAAAGGAATGATTTTCAGGTGCTTTTTTGTCTTCAGCGGGCTTGTAGCGATTGAAAAATCAACGAGACCGCTTTCTGCTGCAACAATTGCCTGGGGTGTGGAATGGTTTAGGATTTTTAAGCGCACATGGGGATATTGTTTGTGGAAAGCTTCCAATTTTTTTAAAAGAAGCAGGTGCAGGGCGGTTTCGCTGGCTCCAATCTTAACTAATCCACTTTCCAGTTCCTGATCTTTTCTGATCTCCTGTTCGCCTAATGACAGTTGTTCATATGCTATGGAAACATGTTCATATAGCTTCTGACCCTCCGGTGTCAGACTGATTCCACGATTGGAACGGATAAAAAGTTTGCAGTTCAGTTCCTGTTCCAGGTTATTCATACAGCGTGTAATATTCGGCTGATTGTTATCTAACAGTTCAGCAGCTTTCGTGAAACTTTTATATTGTGCTGCAAAATAAAAAATCCGGTAATAATCATAGGTTATCATTCTAAACTCCTTCCATATAAATATCATATGATAAAGATATTAAATATACTTTTTACATCTTCCATGTGATTCAGTATAATACAACTGCACATGAAATACAACAACTTTCATGCATGGTGATGTCTGTGTCAGCAGACATGTCCGTTACTGGTGAAGCAGAAGAAGATAAAGGAGGAGTAAGAAGTGGATGTTTTGTTTGAATGTTTCATGAATCTTTCGTTTTATGCAGCACTGATTCTATTGTTCGCGCGTTTGGGTAAAAAGGATGTGACAGTCAGAACGATAGATTGTTTTACGGCAGCGACCATGGGGATAGGATTTCTGATCGGGGCCATAAGTAAATGGATGACTCATCCAATGAAATGGACAGCAGCACTTTACATTTTTGGCGCAGTGTTATCTGCAATGGTTCTGATTTCTTTATTCCACCGGAAAACAGTAAAAAATAATTCTCAGGAAGAGGAAAGAAAGATTCTATGAGTATAAAGCGCGCAAAACAAATGTCAGAGTCTATTGAGGTAGGAATTATCCTTGCACTGGCAGGCGGATTTATGGATGCGTATTCTTATCTGTGCCGTAATCATGTATTTGCAAATGCACAGACAGGCAATATCCTTCTTCTGGGTATTCATCTGGCAGAGCGCAATTGGAGTGATGCGGTACGGTATTTCTTTCCGATTGTTTCGTTTATCCTGGGTATTGCACTTGCAGATATGGTAAAAATGAAGATGAGTAATTGCAATATCGTACATTGGAGACAGATTGCAGTTGTCTGTGAGACGGTAATTCTTATTGGTGTCAGTCTTATCCCGCAGCGATGGAATTTGTATGCGAATAGTTTTACATCCCTTGCCTGTGGAATTCAGGTGGAAAGTTTCCGGAAAATACATGGGCAGGGAATTGCGACAACGATGTGTATCGGGAATCTTCGCAGTGCGACTCAAAATATGTGTGAATATTTTGACAGCAAAAATAAAACGGCAGCGCGAAGAGGACTCCTGTATTATGGAATCATATTCAGCTTTGTGATTGGTGCAGTGATGGGAAATGTTATGATACAGCTATGGAAAGAAAAAGCGATTGCTGTGTGCGGAGGGATTCTTTTGCTTACGGTGGTTTTGATGGGGATTGACAGAGAAAATAGTGAAGCTTCCAATGGAAGCGATGAATAATTACAGTAAAAAAGCGAGGACTTAACCGCCCTCGTTTTTTATATACAGTTATCAGATGAAAGGAAGTGTTTTTAATTGCGCAAAAGGAAGTCAATGCCGTATTTATTTCTTTGCGTATGCTTATAGAGAAAATCTATCAGTAAGCTGTATTGACTTATAGAAAGAAAGGGTATATGATTAGTTACGGTTAGTTTAGACTTACTACTTCCGGCTAAGATATGCAACAAGTAATGGACTGGTGAAATTTAGGGAAGAGAGGAATTGAAGTGAAAGATTGGAGATTGGAGTCGTAGGAAACATATGAAAAAAATAGGTGTACTCGGAGCCAGCGGAACCGTTGGGTTTCTGGTTTGTGAACTTTTACAGGAACGATATGAAATCATCGGAGGATGTAGAAGGAAGAATAAAAAATTTGAAACGTTGAAGCACTTTGTATGGCAGGAAGTAGATCTCTATGATGAGGAAAGTCTTGAAAGTTTTTGCCAAAAGTGCGAGGTGGTTGTCAATTGCGCAGGTCCGGCCGGCAGCATCAAAGACCGTGTGGCATTGTCGGCTCAAAAGTCAGGCAAACCATATATTGATGCCTCTGATTTTATGATTGTGGAGGAAGAATGTGTGAGCCGGATTTCGAAGGAATGCGCATGTGTGGCAGGAGCCGGTTATGTGCCTGGCTTAGGCGGTATACTGGTGAAATGGGCGTCACAAACTCTTTTTGATAAGCTTGATAAGGTGGTTTGCTATCAGGGAGGAAAGCAACATTTTTCAGTGATTGCTTTTACGGACATCATTCTTGGTGCAGTTTCCGGAGTTGGATACGGAGATTCTTATTATCGAAACGGGCGTATTTTAAAGGAGAATCATATTGGAGGCACACAGACTGCCTTTCCGGGGGTGGATACACCGGTATATATGAAATCCTATCTCAGCGAAGAGATGATAAAGGCTGCGAAAGCGTGCGGCATAAAAGAACTTCACTGGATGAATTCTGTTTCAGATGAAAGGATGATGCGTATGATTATGGATGCCTTTCAGCTGATTATGACACAGGAAAGAGATACTGCAATTGAAAAGATTCGCGAGATGGCGGCTGCTTACATTGCTTCTGAGGATCCTGATGAAAAAGAATGGTCCTCTGTCATCATGGAATGCCGTGGTAAGAAAGATGGCGAACGCAGGGAGTATACGATTACGTTTACCGTGGATAAGGAAGAAGAGGCCAGTAGTCTTGTGGCGGCGGCAGTCGTAGATGCTGTGATAAAGCATAATCCTGGCGGTGGTTTGTATTGGGCCTTTGAAGTGATGGATGTGGAGGATATTACGAATATGCTTCATGCGATGAAACCGGAGAGATTTCGTGTGGAAGAGAAAGTGAAAAGATAGAGGAAGGAGAAATGCAGCAGTGAAGAAAAAAGTTTTATCGTTTCTTTTTGCGTGTGTGTCTGTAGTTGTATTTTTGTGCGGCTGCAGCAGAGGAAAGGAAGAAGAAGCAGCGAATACAGAGACGGAAATTGATATCGGTAATATTGATGATGTGGAAACAGGTATTAAAAATATGAGTGAATGGGAGGGGACATGGCTTTCTTTTACAGCGTATTGTAATGATGAAAAAATGGCAGATGCCTGGGAGAAAATTGCGGATTCTTTTGATTTGAATGAAGAGCAGCTTAAAGAGACCTTTGACAGCCTATGTTTTATTACCGATGATGTGGTGAAATTTGAAATCAAAAATGGCGTGATTACAGCCTATGATACAGAAGATAAGGAAGTCTTTTCCGATGTGTATGATCTCATAGGTGTCTTTGACAGCGACAGCAAGGAAACAGTAATTGATGGAGAAAAGTCTTATCTTTTTAAAACAGAGGATGAGAATGCCGGTAACTTTAAATATCTTTGTATGATGCCGATTTGTTCGCTGGAGGATTCCCGGGATGGAATTGAGATGGCAGGCCATTTCCATTTTAACTATGGTTCTACGATTGAGAAGGCCACAAATCGCAGCGGGATTCCATCTATGGTTGATGATGATATTACAGATACGGAAAAGTTACATACACTCATGGGATTTTTCCTGGGAAGTCAGGATGAAGAATAGAATTGGAGGTGCCAAAATGTTTTTGGAAGTAAAAAATTTAAAAAAGTATTATGGAAATGGTGACAGTCAGATCTGCGTATTAAACGGAGTTAATTTCAGTGTGAAAAAAGGAGAACTGGTGGTCATTCTGGGACCTTCCGGATCAGGGAAGTCTACGGTTCTTAATCTGATTGGCGGCTTGGAGACGGCGGACGATGGAGAAATCATTGTAGATGGGAAATCGGTAAGCAGCGATAAGAAAAAGAGTGTGGCAAAATACCGGCGTGACACCTTAGGATTTATCTTCCAGTCGTATAACCTGATTCCAAACCTGACCGTAAAGGAAAATATTGAGCTTTGCTGGAAAATCGGTGACAGATCAGTGGATATTCATGAAGTACTCGAACTTCTGGGGCTGACTGCACAGAAGAATAAGTTTCCCAGACACCTTTCCGGTGGTCAGCAGCAGAGGACTGCGATTGCCCGCGCCATTGTGAAAAATCCAAAACTTCTTTTATGTGATGAGCCGACAGGGGCTCTGGATTATGAAACTTCCAGGGATACCTTAAAACTGATTGAGAAGGTGAGGAAAAAGTATGGTACAACGATTCTCATCGTCACGCACAATGAAGCAATCGGTAAAATGGCAGACAGGATCATAAGGGTAAGAGGTGGAGAAATCACAAGCAATACGGTGGTGGAAAATCCTCTTCATGTAGATGAAATTGAATGGTAGGAAAAGCGCATGTATAAAAGAATATTTAGAGAAATATCAGAAAACTGGATAAGATATCTGGCACTCGTAGTTTTGACAATCATTGCGGTGGGGATGTATGTGGGCTTTTTGTGTGGAACGAGTAGTTCGGAAACAGCCTTTACGAAATACCAGACAGAGAATAAGCTCGAGGACGGATACTTTACTTTAGACGGAAAATTGGATGCTGACATCCGTAAGGATATTGAAGATCTGGATGTAAGTGTATTTGACAACTTATATGCAGATCTGGCAAGTACCAAAGATGTTACGGTCAGAGTATTTGATGAGAGGACAGAGGTAGATTTACCTTATGTGGCAGAAGGGGCTTTGCCGGAGACGGCAGATGAAATCTTTTTAGATCAGATCTTTGCTTCCGAGCAGGAGCTTGCGGTGGGCGATGTCATTGTGTTAGACGATGTTGAATATACAATCAGTGGCGTCGGTGCATTTCCGGATTATACCATCAGTCTGGAGGATTCTTCTCAAATGATAGCAGACCGCAGTACCTTTGGTGTGGCAATGCTTTCCAGGGAGGGATTTGAGGAGCTTCGTGAGAAAGATATTTGTTATAACTATGCTGTTGTGTTTGAGGATGATTCTTTAAGTGAGTCTGAGCAGAAAGACCTGATGAGGGATATCGTAAAGACAGCAGCCTGTGTGGCTCCGATTCAGGATTATGGGAAGCTCGATGAGGCATTTGAGAAGATGAGCAATGCTGCCGGTATTGAAACTTATACGAATACGGTCAGCAATAAGAGGATTTCCGCTGTTGTGGCAAAGATGGAAAGCAATATGGCTATGGCGAAGATGTTTGTTGGAGTGGTCTTTGTGATCATCGCCTTTCTGTACATGATTTTTACAAAGCAGACGATGGATCAGGAGTGCTCTGTGTTAGGTACGCTCATGGCGTTGGGGATTAAGAAGCGGGATATTTTATTTTCTTATATGATACCGCCTTGTCTGGTGACGTTTGTCGGCAGTCTGTCAGGCTGCATTTTAGGAGTCAAGGTACTCTATCAGCTTCCGGTGAACAGTCTGGAGAGTTATTACAGTATCCCGAAGAGCAGTCTGAATCTGGATACAAAGACATTGCTGACTGCAATCTTTGCGCCCCTTGTTCTGATCGTCGTGATCAATGCGATTGGAATTGGGAGAAAGCTTGCAATAAAACCATTGAAGTTGATTAAAAAAGATATTGGAAATAAGCGGAGCAGTGATCATAGCAGATTCAATGCCTTTGGTTTTGATTTTCGATTCAAGTTCAGAGTGTTTACGCAGAGTTTTGGAGCGTATTTGCTGCTTCTGGTAGGTGTTTTCCTTGGAGGATGGCTCATGATGTTTGGCATCGGGATGTCTTCTTCCTTTGATGCATATATTGAGGCACAGGAAACAGAAGCGGTTAGTGAGTATCAGTATATGGTATCCGATCAGTACGAAGCAGGGGGGACGGACGGGGAAGCAGCTACTGTAGGAAGCTTTGATTATTACAGTGCAGATTTGAAACAGACCTATAGTCTGACGGGTATCGGAGTAGGTGAAGGCAGTGAATATTTCAGTGATCTGGAGAAAACTGCCTTTGGTGAGGTTGTCATTTCGGATGCGGCAGCGAAAAAATTCAATATCCGTGTCGGAGATATTATCACACTGGAGAATTCTTCCACAGGAATCGGTGATGAATATACCGTAGTTGGTATAACGTCATACAATATGGGATTGGCCGTTTTTATGAATCAGAAGGAAATAAACAATATTTTCCGCAAGCATGTAGATTATTTTAATTACTATTTCTCAGATACAAAATTGGATATTCCGGAGGATTCTCTGATATCTGTGGTGACGAAGGATTCACTGGTGACCAATGGTGTCATTTTGAAAAATGTTATGAAGAGCATGATTATTATGTTCCCTGCGATTGCAGTTATCATTTATCTCATCATGATGTATTTACTGGTCAATATGATTTTATCCAAAAATGAGACTGGTATTTCCATGCTCAAGATTTTCGGGTTTACGGATAAAGAGATACGCGGAATGTATATCAGAGCGAATACGATTGTGGTGATTCTATTGATCCTGATTACATTACCGTTCCAGAACATGCTGATGGTTTCTATCTGGCCGGCTTGTATTTCAACGATTCCTGGATTTCTGGATTTTGTTATGCAGCCTGAGGATTTTGTTATTATCATCGTGACTGGTATTATTTGCTATATGGTATCGAGTCTGTGTTCCATGTATAAGATTCGAAAAGTATCAATGACCGTTATGTTAAAGAATCGGGATATATAGAGGAAGAAAATATGAGTGAGAGTGAAAAACGGGTAAAGGGTATCTGGTCTGAAGTCTTTGGCAGATCGGATATAGCTGTTACGGATAATTTTTTTGAAATTGGTGGAGATTCCATCAAGGGTATGCAAATTTTTACCAGATTAAATCAGCAGCTTTGTTTTATTGAGGTGAGTGATTTTTTTGAATATCAGACAATCGCTGATATCGCAAGGAAGATTGATCATGATTATCGTTGGAAGGAATAAAAAAGTGGAAGAGATGAAGGAAAGCAGAAGATACGCGATGTCTCCGATGCAGCAGGGAATGTTTTTTCATGATATGCTGACAGAGGATCATATTTATTACGAGCAGGTATCCTTTGATATCAAGGGGAAATTAAATGTGGCAGTGTTTACCGGGAGCGTACAGCTCTTGGTAGACAGCCATGAAGCGCTTCGTATGAATTATTACATATCGGAAGAAAAGAGTCCGCAGCTCGGCATACCTGATCATAGAAAACAAGAAGTGATTTATTGTGATTTAAGCGCTTTGACAGAGGAAGAGCAAAGGTATGAGATCCACAGAACAGCAGAAAAGAGCCGGGATAGAAATCGCGATCTGGCACAGGGTGATATCATGGACATGCATCTTTTCTGTGTGGGAGAAGACCGGCACAGACTGCTTTGGGGGTGTCACCATATTGCCATCGATGGCTGGTGTATGTCCTTAATGATAAAGGAATTATTTGAAATATATGATAAAGCCATGCAGGGGACAGCTCAAAAAGTGGAAGAAGTGCCGTATTCTGATTATTTGAGTTGGTTGGAGACAAGAGAAAATGATGCAGCAAAAAGCTATTGGGAAAATTATCTGAAAGATGTACCTGCTGCTTATCAGTTCCCTCATGAAACGATTGATGCACTGCAGACCAAAGACAGGGAGGTGATGCGGCTGACACTGGATGAAAATCAGATGGAACGCTTAAAAAAAATAGCGGCAGATACCCACATTACGGTAGGAGCATTGATTCAGGGAATTTGGGGTATGCTGGTATGTAAATACAGTGGTCAAAGTGAAGCCGTCTGGGGCAGTGTTACCTCTGGGCGAAGTGTTCCGATTCCGAATATTGATAAAATAATCGGGCTCTTTATCAATACCATGCCGATCATTCTTCGATTGGAGGATGAAAAGCCGTTGCCGGAACAGATTCGAAAATTAGGTGTGGACCTTTTTCAGGCTGAGTTTAACAGCAGCGTACAACTGAGCGAAATAAGTGCGGGGAAGGAAACACTCTTTCATCATATTTTTGCATTTGAGAATCTGGAATTCGCAGATATGATAGATGGGGTGTCGTTTGGGGGACTTGAGTTAGCTGATGCTAACTTTGCGGACAGGACGAATTATGACCTGACGGTGAAAGCGCAGCCAACAGATCAGCTTCTGATGGATTTTGAATATAATCCTTCGGTATATCGTAGTGAGACCATGGAAGATCTGCTAAAAGCATACAAAAATCTGGTGACTCAGCTGATATTAAATCCCGCGAGAAAAGTAAAAGAATATAAGCTTCTTTCTGAAGAAATGGAAACTGAAATCGTAGAGTCTGTGAATGAAGCCTATTATAAATATGAAAAGGGAACCTTTCAGGAGGGATTTCTCAAAGCGGCAGAGAACTATGGAACAAAATGGGCTCTTATTGATGACACCCGTAAGGTTACTTACGAAGAGCTCCTTAACCTGTCGAAAAATGTAGCAGTGGTACTGAAGAGGCAGGGAGGAAAAGCCGGAGATCTGATTGCAATCGATGCGGAAGGCAGTATGGATTCTGTGATTTGTATCATGGGTATTTTGATGGCGGGGATGGCGTATCTGCCGATTGATGCCAGTCTTCCCCGAAAGAGAAGAGAGCGTTTTCTGGAGATGGCCTCTGTAAAAATTATAATTACAGATGATCCGGAACGCTATGGGAAGGATCGGATTAAATTATCCAGGGAAACATGCATGAAGGGGGATGGAAAGCGCACCTTCACAAGGACGGATTATAAGCCGGAGGATTTGGCCTATGTGCTTTTTACCTCAGGTTCTACCGGAGAACCCAAGGGAGTAGAAGTCACCACGGGAGCATTGTATGCGTTTTGTATTGATACGCGGTCTCCGATTGCGGGGATAGAGAGTGATGTGGTGGCGCAGGTTGCGACGCTTGCCTTTGATGCCAGTGTCTATGAAATTTTTACGACGCTATTGACCGGCGGCGCAGTACGTATGTCTACAGAAAAGGATAGAGAAACAGCAGAAAGTCTGGTTCATTTTTACAGAAACGAGGGAATCACCCGAACGTTCCTGACTGCTCAGCTCTTCAAACTTATGGTGGATGAGGATGAGCGTTGTTTTGAAGATATGCGTATTGTAAGTGTAGGGGGAGAAAAGGTATCAGCAAAACATTTCTATAAAGCTGCTTTGGCCTGCCCGAAGGCGAAGATTATAAATGCCTATGGACCAACGGAAATCGTCAGCATTGGTGTGGAATATGTCTTAGATCCAAGTGGTGAAGAGCTGGATAATATTCCGATTGGCAAACCGGATGCTCATCATACGTGTTATGTGCTTGACAGGAATCTGCATCTTTGTCCGAAGGGAGTTCTTGGTGAACTCTATATCGGAGGAGAAATTGGCCGGGGCTATTACGGAAGAACGGATATGACGAAGGAGAGATTTATCTCCAATCCATATCGCCCGGATGAAATCATCTATAAGACCGGTGATATCGTATCTGTCACGGCAGATGGAACGATTGTATATGTAGGGCGTGAAGATGATCAGGTCAAAATCCGCGGATTCCGTATCGAGGCAGGAGAAATAGAAAATGTACTGCAAAACTGTGAGGGTATTTCCCAGGGCTTTGTGAAGATTGTGAAAAATGAGGCAGGAGAATGGCGTATATGGGCTTACTATTTGTCAAAGGAAGAAATCAGCCACGAAGTGCTGAAGGAAAAAATGGCGGAATATCTGCCATCCTATATGCTTCCAAATGGGTATATGCGTATTTCACAGGTTCCGCTCACAAAAAATGGAAAATTGGATCGAAAGAAACTTCCGGATATAGAAGAGCAGAAAAAAACGTTGTATATTCTGCCTGAAACAGAACTGCAGCAAAAGGTGCTTCGTATCTGGCAGGAAGTATTGGGGAATCCCGATATTGGAATTCGTCATAACTTTTTTGAAGCCGGAGGAGATTCCATCAAAGCAATGCAGATTGTGGGTATGATGAAAAAAGAAGGGATGACGGCGGAACTGCGCCGGCTGTTCGAGCATCCAACGGTAGAAAAATTTGTAAATGATGTCTATATGGGCGAACTTGAGTCTCAGGAAGCGATTATGGGAGAAGTTCCATTGCTGCCGATTCAGAAAGCATTTTTTGACAGCAGATATGAAAATCAGAATCAGTTCAACCAGAGCGTACTTTTGAAATTAAAGAAAGAGATCTCAGTTTCTAGTCTGGAGAGGGCAATGCAAAAAATTACGGAGCATCATGACACTCTTCGAATGATTTATACATATGAAAACGGCAGTTGGAAGCAGGAAATCAGAGGTGTGGATGCTGTTTCTTATCACGTTTTGGAAGCAACCTATGAGGGAACATCCGATGAAAAGGAGTGGATCGATCAAAAAATCGAAGAGCTTCAGGGTGGCATGGATCTGGAAGATGGTGTTTTAATGAACCTGGGAATTTTAAGGACCAGAGAAGAGAACTATCTCTTTGTGACCGTACATCATTTGGTAATGGATGGCGTCTCCTTCCGTATTCTTCTCAGGGATCTTGGGGAACTTCTGGAAAGAGAAGATACAGCGCAAGGCGGTTATCTGATTCCAAAGACCGTGTCCTATCAGAAATTTGCAAAGGAAATGATGGAAAAGGTGGAAGCGACGCACCCCCAATTGGCTGCCTGGGAAAAGGAAGAGGTATCGAAGCTTTGTACGATTTCAACGGGACACTTTGATCTTACGATCGGTGCCAGAAAAAATAAGGTCTTCACATTGGAATCGGAGATCAGACGGGGCCTGGAAGCATATGTAAGGGCAGTACGTACGTCGAATTTTGCGGATGTGCTTTTAGCAATTTGCATGCGGGCCATTGGAGATGTGACGGGGCTGGAACGCTTTGCGGTGGAAGTGGAACATAACGGCAGAAATTTTGGGGACAATCGTTATGATCTGTCCAATACGATTGGTTGGTTTACGGCGATTTACCCGCTTATTTTTGATGCGCGTACCGTGAGTGTCGAAGAGTCTGTGCAAAGCATAGCGAAGCAGCAGAAAGATAAGCAGAAGATTGCCGGAGAGTTTATGCTTCAAAAGATATACGGAGAGCATAGAACTGGAATCTATGGGATACAGCCGGAAATCTGCTTCAATTATTTGGGTGAATTTGATTCTGTGGAGCAGGAAAACGGACCTTTTGAGGTTGTGGTAAATGGATGGAAGGGAAATCGTTTTGAAAAACAAAAAACACCGTATCTCCTTGAAATCAATGTACTGAGCATGGGAGGCAGCATCCACTTCATGGTAGATTATGCGCCGGAATATGTCACATCTGATCAGATTGGGGGGATCGTCCATAACATTATGGTCTATGCGGAAGAACTGAAAAACAAAGCAGAAGAAAAAATTTATGAGCCTTTTGGTTTGTCTTCCCTTCAGATGGCCTATTTTATCGGGAAGCAGGATTTCTATGAGTTGGGTGGATTTACCACACATAACTATATCGAGTTTGTGACCAGGGCGGATATTCCAAGAATGAATAAAGTATTAAACCGTCTGGTACAGCATCAGGAAATGCTTCGCACGGTGATTTTGCCGGATGGCAGGCAGCGGGTATTAAAGGATGTTCCATACTACGAGATTAAAATCGAGGATATCAGCAGTCTTTCAAAGGAAGAGAAGGAAGAAAAAATTAAAGAGCGCAGGAACCAGCTTTCCCATGCATTCTTTGATATTCAACATTTTCCACTGTTTGAGATTCGTGGTTTCAAGATGAATGAGGAGGAAAAATATCTCTTTATCAATTACGATACCATCATGATGGATTCAGCCAGTATGAATATGATGGTTCAGGATCTTGCTTATGGCTATTTTCATCCGGAATATGAGCCGGAGCCGCTTCGTTATCATTATCGTGATTTCATTCATGATTTTGAGGCAATGAAAGAGGGGGAAGCCTACGAAAAAGCAAAGAGTTACTGGATGTCCAAGCTCGAGGATTTTCCGGAGGCGCCGCAGCTTCCTTTAAGATGCGATCCGGAGACCATAGAGAGAGGTCATTTTATCAGAAAGAGAAGAATTTTTTCCAGGGCTGAGTTGGATGTCATGAAAAAGCAATCCACGAAACATCGTATGACGATTTCGGCACTGCTTATGAGTGCCTATGGTCATGTGCTTCAGTTTTACAGTGGAATGGATGCCTTTACTGTGAATCTGACCTTATTTAACAGACCGTCTTTTCATCCGGATATTGAAAAATTATATGGAGATTTCACAACATCAATTCTTTTGGATTTTGGTATGTCTGGTGACGATTTCTGGAAGGAAAGCGAAAAAGTGCAGCAGACCTTGAGTAAAGCACTGGAGTACAGAGCCTATGACGGCATTCACTTTTCCAAGGATGTGATGAAAAAATTCCGTTATCCGACTACAAAGGCTCTGATGCCGATTGTATTTACCAGCCTTTTGTTTGAACAGGATATCTGGGATGATGTAAACCGATTAGGCGAAGTGAAATGGTCCATTGGTCAGACACCTCAGGTATATATTGATTTTCAGGTCATGTCGGAGGGAGGTAATCTGGTCATTCAGATGGATTATGTATCCGAGCTCTTTGAGACTGAGATGATGGAACATATTTTTGGGGATTATTGCGGCATTTTGGAACAGGTGGCAGAGGGAAAGGAAGAAATTGCGCCCTTATCCTTGCCGGAGAAACAGAAAAAGCAGCGTCTGAGTTATAACAATACGAAGGAAGAGCATCCAAGAGAAACGACTCTGATCCAACTTTTTATGGATGCGGCAGGCAAATATCCGGATAAAGTGGCGTTAATATATGGAGAAGAAAAATTTACTTATGCAATGCTTGATCGGTATTCCAACAATATTGCGGAATATCTGGAAAAAGAAGGGTTGGAGAAAAAACCGATTGGACTCTTTGGAGACCGGAAGCCGGGGGCGATTATTAATCTTCTGGGGATTTTAAAAGCCGGCGGCTGCTATGTGCCGATGCTTCCGGATTTTCCAAAGGAACGTGTCAACTATATCTGTGAGAGCAGCCAGATCGAACGTATTTTATATCCATTTGATTATTTGAGAGTACCGGAAGCGGAAACAACAGTCAGAGAACATTTGCCGGAACCAACGGATCTGGCTTACGTACTTTATACCTCCGGCAGTACCGGCAGACCGAAGGGTGTGGAAATTATAAACCGCACAGTAGCAAATACCATGATTGCAGCAAATGAAGCCTATGGTGTCGGAGAAGAGGATGTCTTTATCGGATTATCTGCCATGAGCTTTGACATGTCGGTCTATGATATCTTTGGTTGCTTTGAAGCCGGCGGGACGCTTGTCATGGTGCCGGATGTGCATGCGATTGAACATATTGCAGAGCTGATTGAAACGAATCATGTTACCGTGTGGCAGACGGTGCCTTCACTCATGCAAATGTATCTGACGGTACGTAAGACGGGACAGGGGAATTCCCTGCGTCATATTCTTTTGGGAGGAGATTTCATTCCAAAACAGCTTGCAAGAGATATTCTGGAACAACTGCCGAAAGCGAGCTTTATGAGTGTGGGAGGTCCCACAGAAACTTCGGTCTTTGACATCTACTATCCGGTGAGCGAAGTAAAAGAAGAATGGAACAGTATTCCTTATGGATATCCGCTGAAAAATCAGCAGATCTATATTATGGATGCCTTCGGGAGAGAACTGCCCAATGAGGTCAAGGGTGAAATCTGTGTGGGTGGTATGTGTCTGGCCAAAGGCTATGTAAATATGCCCAAGTTAAATGCTGAGAAATTTTTTGAGCATCCGGAATACGGAAGAATCTTCCGCACCGGGGATTATGGAATTTTTAAAAACGAAGGCTATGTGGAAATATGCGGACGAATCGACGGGCAGATTAAAATTCACGGTTATCGAATTGAGCTTGGAGAGATTGAAAATGTCTATCTGAAACATCCGGATGTTACGCAGGCAGCCGCACTGATTTATGAAGGCAATCATGGAAGCAGGCATATTGCAGTCTTTGTGGAAACGGATCCGGACAGGCATAGTGAAGAAGAACTTCGCGAGTATGGAGCTTCCTATTTGACGACCTATATGAGACCGACATATCTGAAAGTGATGAAGCAGATTCCGCTTACCCCAAATAATAAGATTGACAGACGCGGTCTTTTGGATGGAATTGACAGGAATGAGGAAGAAGGTAATGTGGAAAAAGTTCTTCCGAAAAATGAAATAGAAGAAAAACTGCTTATGATTTGGAAGAATGTCCTGAATGTGGAAAATGCAGGAGTTGAGGATGATTTCTTTGAAAGCGGTGGGGATTCCCTGAAAGCAATGGAGCTTCTTACAGCGATAAAGAAGAGCATGAAATGGGAAGCGCTGCTTCTTACAGATGTTTTAAAAAGCAGTACGATTCGTAAACTTGCAGAATTTTATATGACCGGAAAGTCCGGAAATCTGCTCAGAGAACTTGCAGAAATCCGGGAAGGATTACCAAAGCTTATATTTGTGCATGGTGGCAATGGCAGTGCAGACAGCTATCAGAAAATGGTCGACATAATGAAGGACCGTTATAATTGCTACGGGATTGATTATCTAAAGGAAGTAGCCTTAGAGCCGGAGAAGCTTTCCCTGCAGGAACTTGCCAGAGAATATGCGGCATCAATTTTGGAATGCACAAAAAAGGAAGAACGTATTCAGTTGGTGGGATGGTGTATCGGAGGAACCATTTGCTTTGAAATTGCCCGTATTTTAGAAGCCAGCGGATACCAGAATATTCACATCCTCTTTCTTGACACCCAGGAGCCGGGACGACTTGAGGAGCTTAGTTATAACATACCGACAGAGCTGGAATTTATGAAAAAGTATGCATTTCGTGCGGATATCGGAACTTTAAAGACGGATTCTTCCGTGAAGGCTCTATGGGAAAGTGTTGTTGATAAGATTTCCGGAGATGAAAGACTGGAAGATGCCGTAAAGAAATCTTTCTTTACAGAAACGGCCGGCGTTCTCATCAATCAGGAAAAGATGTCTGTCCGGGAGATGATTATGATTCATAATTTCTTTCGAAGTATTGTGGATGCAGCGGAAAAGGTACCGGTGTCCGGCAGGGTACATAGCACAGATGCATGTTATATACATGCTTCTTCCGGAAGTGTGGCTGAAAATCCCCAGAGATGGCAGAATTACTTTGACAAAAAAATCGAGTTTCTGGAAGTTGACAGCTCTCATTTTGGTCTGATCCAAAAGAATTGCGGGTTGTGTTGTGAAGGGATACGTGAAAATTAGATGAATGTAATATTTTGTATTCCATATGCAGGCGGAGCGGCGTCTGCATATGGAGAGTTGAAGACGATAGCAGAAAAAAGAAATCTCAGGCTGGTTCCCCTCGAACTGGCAGGGCATTCTTCCCGTCTGGCTGAAGCGCCTTACAGAGATTTTTCAGAGGCAGTAGAGGATTGTTATAGGATGATTGCGGATTATTTACACCGCAATTATGTAGAGAACTATGCTGTTTTTGGCCATAGCATGGGAAGTTGGATCGCCTATGAACTGGTGGAAAAATTAAAAAAAGATCCTACGGTGGATGCTCCTGAGAGACTGTTTTTATCTGCAAATACCATTCCGCAGACAGAAGTAGACCGTAAGACAGAGCAGTATACGGATGATGAGTTCTGGAACTGGATTTATGAATTGGGGGGAATGGAAAAAGAATTATATGAGATAGCAGAGTTTAAGGACTATATCCTGCCGATTATACGCAATGACTATCGGATCCTGGAAAATTATGCGGGAGAAAAGGTTCCGGTCAGAGATTTGGCCGCGGATATTTATATGATGGGCGGCAGACAGGATCATATCTCACAGGAAGAATTTATGAAATGGAGTCAGTTCACTTCTCAAAAATTTGAATTTGAATGGTTTGATGGAAATCATTTTTATTTTCGTAAGGAACCAAATCGGGTTGTGGACTACTTCTGTCAGAAGATGCAGACAGAGAGTTAATGAGAGGGGAGAAAGGAATTATTTATGAGTACAAAATGGATTGCCCATGAGACAGATCAGAAACAGGATTTTGCCTTATACTGCTTTCACCATGCGGGAGGAACCGCGGCATATTTTGCAAAATGGGGAGCAGAGTTTGAAAATATCGCTGTTTTGCCGGTGCAGTTTCCGATGCGGGAGAAGCGAATAAAAGAAAAAATGCCGGATAGCATGCAGGAACTGGTAAAAGATTTTGTGGATGAAAATATTGGTCTCTTAAAAGAACGAAAATTCGGACTTTTCGGTCATTGCAGCGGCAGTATTGCAGCTTATGAAGCGGCAAAATATGCAAAGGAAGCTTACGGCATTGAGCCGGAAATTCTGTTTGTGTCTTCCTGCTATGCACCGGATGATTACCGTGCGCCAATGCTTAGCTCTTTAAGTGATGAGGAGCTTTTACATGTCATAAAAGAGGCGGGCTATGTGACACCGGAATTGTTGGAAAATCCTTTTATGTTTGAATATTTTGCTCCGATTGTGCGTAAAGACTTTTTTATTCAGGAGAATTATAAAAACGAAAATAACCGGAAACTAAATGTTCCGGTCGTAGCAATGTATGGAAAGGAAGACCTTGCCTTAGAAGAAAAATCGTCTATTGGTCATTGGAAAAATTATACTTCTGGTGATTTTGCCATAGAGGAATTTCATGGCAGTCATTTTTATCTGGAGGAAGAGTTAGACAAAGTTGCAGCGGTAATTGACCGTAGAATCATGGAGGTACGATAACATGTCAAATGGAAAGAAGTTACCGTTGACGGACGTGCAGTTCGCCTATATGTTCGGGAGAAACAGCAGTATTTATCTCGGAGGCATTTCGACGCATTTTTATGTGGAATTTGATACGAAGCTGGAGCCAAAGAGATTTGAAAAAGCATTAAACAAAGTGATTCAAAGACAGGAGATGCTTCGGGCCTATATTTGTAAAGATGGAACTCAGGTCATTCTGGATGAAGTGCCTTACTATGTAGTGGAATATAGAGATTTATGCAAATTGTCCGAGGAAGAAAAAACAAAGGAACTCACAAGTTACAGAGAGAAAACTTCCAATCGAATCTTTCCCCTTGATACATGGCCAATGTTTGATTTTAAATTTTTACGCAAGGATGAAGAAAGCAGTATTTTAGCCATCGATATTGATATGATGATCGTAGACGGAATGAGTACGGAGCTTCTCATTCATGAAATTATGCATTATTATAATTCTGGTCTTGAGACAGAGGCATTGGAAGTTGGTTTTTCTGATTATATGGGACTGGAGAAACAACAGAGGGAGAAAAAAGCAGAGGCAGATAAGGCCTTCTGGATGAAAAACATTCAGCGTTTTACAGCCGGTCCGTTTATTGATAAGGTAGAAAAGAAAGCTTCGGATATTCCATATTTTCATTCTTTGGAATGTGTGGTGCCGGCAGAAAAATGGAGCGCTGCGGAAAAGAAACTGCGTCATCAGAGAATCCTTCCGCCCATTTATCTGTTGACAGTGTATGCAAGGATGGTTTCTGCATGGACCAATCATGATAAATTAACGATTAATATGACGGTGTCGGACCGAAAGAGCATGTCCGGTAAAAAATTTAACGAAACAATCGGTGATTTCACAAAAATTCTGCCGGTGGATTTTGAATTTACTGGTTCCGATGATCTCTTTGCGGTTGCGAAGCAGACACAAAATAAGATTGCAGAATATAAGAAACATTTGGACTGCAATATGACGTCCTTTTCCAGAGAAGTGATTCTGAAGGATCAGGTGGAAGATAAGGCAGCTTTTCCATTTGTTTTTACCAGTATGATGTTTGATTTGGCAAAGGAAGGATGGGAAGAATTTGGTGACAAAGTCTATCAGGTGAGTCAGACTCCGCAGCTTCTGTTGGACAATCAGGTGACTCTGAAAAACGGTGCTTTGGTCATACATTGGGATTATCCGATGCAATACTGGAAAAAAGAACGTTTGGAGAAGATGCAGACTTACTATCTGGATTTGGTATTGGATGGGGCATCCACCGTGTTAGAAGAGGAAACAAGGGGATTTTTAGAAACCTATAACAACACCGCAAGAGACCGGGAATATGTATCGGCTCTGACACTTTTTGAGAGACAGGCCTATGAGAATCCGGATCATACGGCGGTTCTTACTGACAACAGTGAAATCAGCTATGAAGAACTGGATTTTATGGCAAATCAGGAGGCCCATTATCTGGCTGAAAACTATGGCATGGGAAAGGGATACCTCATAGAAGGAGAACGTAACCACAGAACTATCGTTCATATGTTGGCTGTTCTAAAGACAAGCGGATATTATGTGCCGATTGCCACACATCTGCCGGAGAACCGTAGGAAATATATTCTTGAAAAGAGTGATGGGGTAGCAGTACTTGATGATGCGTTCTATTCACGGGAAAAGATTGACAGCTATCGTGAAGATCCGCTTCCACGTAAGGAGAATGATGCAAAGGATCTCATGTATGTCATTTATACTTCGGGTACTACCGGAAATCCCAAGGGAGTTGCAATCAGCAATGAGGCACTGATCAATACGGTGAGTGATATCAATGAGCGGTTTGCAGTGACAGAAGAGGATCAGGTGATCGGTATTTCTTCCTTTGGGTTTGATTTATCGGTATATGACGTGTTTGGAGCATTGACGTCAGGAGCTTCTTTACTTCTTCACGATAAGCAGGAAAATATCTATGGTATGATTGATAAGCTGAAAAATTTTCCGGTTACCATCTGGAATACCGTACCGGCACTTATGAAGATTCTGGTGCAGGAGTTGGATGAAGACTATGTAAATGAGACTCTGAGACTGGTTATGATGAGCGGGGACTGGATTCCGACAGATTTACCGGAGATGATTCATAAAAAATTCCCAAATGCACAGATCATAAGTCTGGGTGGAGCCACAGAAGCCGCCATATGGTCTATTTATTATCCGATTGATGAAGTAAAAGATGATTGGAATAGTATTCCATATGGATATCCGCTGACCAATCAGACGATGTATGTTTTGGGCTATGATGGGATGGCTTTACCTGTCGGTGTGGAAGGCGACATCTTTATCGGGGGTGCCGGCGTGGCTATGGAATATCAAAATGATCCGGAAAAGACAGCAGAGGCCTTTATTTGTCATCCATTGTATGGAAAGATTTACCGAACGGGAGATAGGGGGGTATTTTCACCGGAAGGCTATATGATTTTCCGGGGAAGAAAGGATACGCAGGTAAAAATCAATGGAAATCGTGTTGAACTTGGAGAGATAGAGAGCTGTCTGAAACGGCAGGAGTCCGTATTAAATGCAGTGGCGCAGGTGGCAACAGAAGAAAACGGAGCGAAACATCTTTTTGCTTATTATGTTCCGGCGGATGGAGCACCTTGCGATATGCAGTGGATAGAGAATCTGGTTTCTGTTCAAAAAGAAGCACTGGATGCGGCAAGTGATGAGACACCGGATTATCTGACCATAGATGAGTTTAAAGAAATCTCAGAAGCGTTAGAGGAGGTCAGTACGGCGATTATTAATAATGCCTTTTATCGCCTTCAATTCTTTAGGGAGACAGAGCAGATCTATTCTCTGGATGAGCTCTTTGAAAAGAACCAGATTGTGGAGAAATATAAGAAGCTGGTTTATCAGTGGGCAGAGACGTTAGAACAGTTAGGACATATTGAAAAGGTGAGCAGCGGTGTGTATATCTGTAAAGAGCCCATTCAGGAAATAGATGTAGATGCGATGTACAGTGAAATCATGACAAAGAGCGGCGTGGAATACTGGGGAGGTTCCTTTGAATTTCTGACTCTTTGTAATAAAAATGTACAGGATATTCTGAAGGCCGATGTGAACCCCCTTACAATTTTGTTCCCGGAGGGCGATATGCAGCGGGCAGAGAATATTTATCGTTATAATCCGGTAGCAGAGTATATGAATCATCTGGCGGCGGAAGCTGTTGAGCAGTATGTCAAAAATTGGGATAAGGAGGGACCGGTACGCATCTTGGAGTTTGGCGCCGGAACCGGCGGTACCAGTGCGGCTATTTTAGAACGGATCAAAGACTATGATGTGGAATATATGTTTACCGATTTATCCACCTTCTTTACGGATCGTGCAAAAGAAAACTTTTGTGAATATGATTTTGTGGAATATGGGCTTTTTAATATAGATGAGAAACCACAGGCCCAGGGCTATGATCCGGCTTCTTTTGACATCATTATCGGAGCAAATGTACTTCATGACGCCAGGATGATCAAAGAAACTTTAAAGAACTTTCGATATCTTCTTTCAAAAGAAGGGATGTTGGTTGCCCTTGAGGTAACGACAAATAAGATTTATCACAAGGTATCCATCGGATTTATTGAAGGATTTTCCGGATATAATGATGAACGGCTTGAGAAGAATGTTCCGCTTTTAAGCCCCAGGGAGTGGTGTACGGCTATGTCGGACTGTGGATTTACATATACCAATTCTTATCCAAAATCAGATAAGGCGGCAGAAGTATTTGAACAGCATGTCATAGTGGCATATGCAGCACATAATAAGGAATACAGAGAGGAAGCCGAACTGATGAAAGCGCTTCGTGAGGAGCTGCCGTCTTATATGATGCCGGAGCGTATTTACTCCTTGTATGAGATTCCCCTTTCTGCAAATGCCAAGGTGGATTATAAACAGCTGCCATATGAATACGGCGGAAATATAACTGAGAATCAGGAAATCATTTTGCCGCAGACGAAGACGGAGCAGATTCTGTATGAAGTTATTAAGGAGACTTTGGATTTAGACGAGCTGAGCACAGATGTGAATATTTTTACAATGGGGGCGGATTCCTTAAAATCCATCAGTGTATTGACAAAGCTAAAAGGCCGCGGCATTGAAGTATCGCTGTCAAATATGTATAAGTATTCCACCATTCAGAATATGGCTGCCTATATTGATGCAGAGCACAGAAATGATGTATGCAACAGCCGTGAGTCTGTGGAACTCGTTGATTTTAAGCCGGATTTGGAGCACCGGTTTGATCCATTCCCTATGAGTGATCTGCAGGAGTCCTATTATATTGGCGCGCATGAGACAGAAGGCTTTCATAGTATTCCGACTGCCGGTTATGTGGAAATCGAGTGCCGTAATTATGACCACGACAGGTTGTTCCAGGTCATTGGCAGATTGATGGAACGGCACGATATGCTAAGAGCCTATATTGATGAAGATGGAATGCAGCATGTTCTAAAATCACTTCCGGATTTTGATATTCCGGTAACGGATCTGCGTCATATGGGAGAAGCAGAAAGAGAGCATTATCTTCATAATCTTCGTAAGGATATGGTATCTACCAGACTTGATTTAACCAGGGCGCCTCTCTTTAAATGCATCATTTCTCAACTGACGGAGGATAAGGCAATTTTACATATTTATGCGGACGGACAGATTATGGATGGATGGAGTTTTCAGCTTTTCTATACAGAGCTTGGGACCCTGTATCGTGATCCGGATCTTGAAATGGAGCCACTGAAAGCGACTTTCAGAGATTATATTATGTATCGGGAAGAGCTGAAAAAGACGGAAAAATATCAGCGTGATAAGGAATTCTGGTTAAACAAGATTCCAACTTTGCCGTCAGCCGGAATATTGCCGGTTCAAAATGAGATTACCAAACTCGAAGAGGTGGAAGGTATTCAGGTAGAGTGCGGGATTCCGATTGAGCAGTGGAGACAGATTGAAAAAATGTCTCAGAAGTTTGGTGTATCTGCCTTCTCTGTATTGCTGACATCCTTTGCCGTATCCGTGGCCAGATGGAATGACAAACGAAGATTCCTGCTGAATATTCCGGAGTTTTACAGACCGGCTTTCAGTGAAGATATATTCAAGGTCTTAGGGGAGTGTGCTTCTTTCCTGCTCTTTACGATGGAAGATGATCCGGAAGATACGTTCCTTGAAAAGGTTGTCAAGACACAGCAGCAGATTATGGAGCTGAAGGATCATAATAACTTTAGTGGTATGGAAATCACCAGAGAGATCTATCGTAAGAATAATGGATATCAGGAAGTACTTGCACCTTTGGTATTTGGTATGCTTCCGGATGCCCAGGAATTTGAAGAGCAGTTTATTGAAATTGATAAAAATGTGCTGAAGATTATCTATCAGGAAAATCATACATCGCAGATTTGGATTGATGTGAATACCTGCGTTTATAGTGATCGAATCGAATTTAACTATAACAGCTTAAAGGGACTGATTGATCCGGAAATATTAGAAAATCTCGCAGCCATGCAAAAGTCTGTTTTATATGAGGCTGCAGGAAGCGAAGAGTTCTGGAACAGTAAGGTAGATATTGCATTGCCGCAGAGGGATAAAGAAATGATCAGTCAGGCAAACGGGACGGATCAAAATCTGGGTGAGGAAACCATGCCGATGCTTTTGGAGGAGGCATTCCGGGAATATTCAGAGGAAGTCTATCTTCATACAGACGGCAGAGATTATACCTACCATGAGATACGAAAGATGGTAGATGCTTTGGGAGCGAGACTTTCTGAAATGGGAGTTACGGCAGGTGATAAGGTGGCGGTTCATATTGGAAAGGGGCTTGAACAGATGGTGGCAGCACTGACCTGTGCCTATATGGGCTATGTTTATACCCCCTTAGAATATGATTATTCTGCGCCTCTTGTGGAAAGCGCAATGAACTGGATTCAGTGTAATTACCTTTTGGTAGATTCCACGGCAGCAGACGATTTTGCCAAAGCAGAGATGAAATTCTTGGTGGTGGATGAAAAACTCCTTTGTAAAGAGACAAAGGTGATGGAACCGGCTCATGTAAACAGAGAGGATTTAGCCGCAATTATTCATACTTCCGGTACGACAGGACGTCCCAAGGCGGTTATGATCCGCCAGGAGTCTTTAGTGAATGCCCTCCTGTATACAAACGAGAGATTCGAAGTGACAAAGGCAGACAGTGCCTTCGGTGTGACGAATCCGTCCCATGATATGTCCATGTATGACATCTTTGGTATAGCCATTTGTGGAGCGTCTGTCACCGTACCTCAGGAGATGAGCGCAAAAGATCCGGAAATGTGGCTGAAACTGATGAGTCAACATAAAGTAACAATCTGGAATTCTGTTCCGGTTATTCAGGAGATGCTGATGGAAGCTGTTACAGAGGAAACGGCATCATTGATCGGAAATCTTCGACTGGTCATGCTTGGAGGAGATTATATTAAGCCAAGCTTGTTGCAAAAGCTAAGAACAGTGAACAGTACGGTCAGGATGATTTCCGTGGGTGGTCCTACAGAGACGACTCTTTGGAATATTATGCATGAGATAGAGGAAGAGGACCTTTCAGGTGATGTGATTCCGTATGGAAAGCCGATTGCAAATAATCGTTATTATATTTTGAATGAAAACAAAAAACAGCTTCCGATCGGTGTGACTGGTACCTTGTATTGCGGTGGAATCGGTGTGGCAAGTGGATATTGTGAGGATGAGGAACGTACCTCGGATAAGTTTATCATCTGGGAAGAAACGGGAGAACGTATTTATAATACGGGGGACCGCGGGCATTACAGAGAAGACGGTACGATTATCTTTGACGGCCGTGATGATGAGCAGGTTAAGATAAACGGAAAGCGGATCGAACTGGTAGCAATCGAATCTGAGGCATTGGAGGTAGAAAACGTCAAAGGGGCGGCGGTAATCAAAGCAGGAGATAACCAGCTTGTATTGTTTTATGTAAATAATGGCTTCGAAGTGGAAGAGGCACTTAGAAACCATCTGATGAGAAAACTTCCGGCCTATATGGTGCCGAAGAAATATCTGCCAATCGAAAAGATTCCGGTAACCATAAATGCAAAGGTGGACAAAAAAGCATTGGCTAATATATATGCAGGCACAAAGAAGGGAGCAGCGGCATCAAAAAATTCCACTATAGAAGGAGATATATTAGAGAATATCCTAAAGACAAAGTTCTGCGAACTTTTAGACCTTGGGATAAATGAAATCGACTTGGATTCCGATTTCTTTGCCATGGGAGGAAATTCTTTGATTGCTATGAAACTTTTGTCACAGCTTCGTGAAACTTTTGATGTGGAAATATCTTTGACAGATCTCTTTATGACATCGACGATTCGGGAAATGAAGGAGCTCTTAGAAGAAAAGAATGCGGTCATCATTTCTTAGGATGGATCGTTATGATTAGCTAAAACATAATTGGGAGCATGAAATGCGGAGCAATCCGTGTATCATAGGGGGCAAAATACCTTTTGCCCCCAACATCATGATATATTATTTTGAGGAATGAATTGCTTCCTCCACATGCTGCAGAAAAAGTTTCCGGATATCCGGATATTCTCCCAGTCCTTTTAAAACACATTTGACCGGAAATCCTGCCGCTTCAAATTGACTGCGCCAGGAGTTGGGATCATCTCCAGCCATATCATTGGTAGCATGGTCGCCGGCTACAATCATAAATGGAGCCAGAACCACCTGTTTTGGCTGATATTCTTTTACCATATGAAGCAGAGTGTCCATGCTCGGATAAGCCTCCACGGTTCCGAGGAAAATGTTGGGACAGCCCTTTTCCTTGAACATATAATCCAGTGCCGCATAGATTGCATTGGCATAATGTGTAGTTCCGTGACCCATAAGAACCAGCACTTCATCCTGACTCAGATCCGAAAATTCATGATGGATTGCGTCTATGATGTAGTTGTTGTCGTCCATACTGGTTAAGAGTGGTGTGCCGAAGCGGATGGTGGAAAAATGAGAATTGTAGGACAGTGCTTCCTCGGTCATAATATCATTTTCAATACCATTAATAACATGCGTCGGCTGCACGATTACATCGGTGATACCGTCTGCTATCATCCGCTCAAATGCTTCTTTTACATTATCATAATGGATGTTATCCCGCCTTTTTAATTTGGCAAGGATCATCTTGCTGGTCCAGGCCCGGTAGATCTGATAATCGGGATAAGCATCGGCAATCTCTTTTTCAATGGCATCAATCGTCACCTTACGGGTAGTGTCATAACTGGTTCCGAAACTTACCACAAGAATTGCTTTTTTAGCATCCGTGCGATCCGATACGGACCTTGCAGTTTGGTTTTGGAAAAATGGAAGTTCTGCGATATACGCTTCCAGAGCCGCAAGATTGTGGGGAACCGGAAGGGAAGTTTTCAGAATGCCCTTCTGACAGAGACTGTCAAACAACTGCAGTGCGGCAGGTTGTTCCAGATTCGTCTGAGCCAGTGCGGTACGGTTAGAGAAGACTTCCGTAGGTGCACCATGCATCAATACCTGCCCGTCTTTCAGTAAAACCACCTCGTCGGCCCATTCAAATGCATAGTTTACATCATGAGTGGCCATCAGAACCGTGATTCCATCCGCAGTCATCCGGTCGACCGCATCATTGACCAATGCGGTGTGTTTGGGGTCCAATGCTGCGGCGGGTTCATCTAAGATGACAATCTCCGGATGCATCACCAGAATATCAGCGATAGAAACCTGCTTTTTTTGTCCGCCGGATAAGGCATGGGTAGGTTTGTGGCGGTAAGGGGTAATCTCCATTTCCTCAATGATTGCTTCCACCTCTTTTTTTGCCTCTTCTTCAGAGACACCAAGATTCAGGATACCAAAAGAAATCTCCTGATACACGCTGGCGGAAAATAACTGATTATCCGGATCCTGAAAGACGATTCCTACCTTCTGGCGCAGTTTCAGCAATCCCTCTCTGGAATAGTTTACAGGTTCACCATGAAAGTAAAGAGTTCCCGAGGTTGGTTGGTGGATGCCGTTGCAGCAGAGAAAAAATGTGGATTTACCGGACCCGTTGGCTCCCATAAAGGCAATTTTTCTGCCTTTTCGGATTTCAAGACTTAGTCCGTTCAGAGAATGTGTCTTTTCATCATCATAAGAAAAATATAGGTTCTCAGCTTTTAGTATTACATCATGATTCATTATAAAAGTCTCCATATCGTTAATGCGGTCAGCAGGGTCTCGAAGATTACAAGCATCAGAATCTCAGACCTTTTGGCCGGATAATGTTCGGTAAGTACATGAATTGTTCCGTCATAACATCTGGATTCCATAGCATCATAGAGTGTACCGGACTTTTTCATGGCCCGGATAAACAGGGCGGATCCCAGAGCACCGAAGGATTTGCAGGATGTTTTGAAATCCTTGTTTCCCAGACGGGAATTCTGGGAGGTGGTGATGGCAGACGCGATTGCCGTCAGTACAAAAATAAAGCGGTAGATCAAAAGCATCAATTCAATCAGGATGGAAGGACACTTGAGTTTCCGCAATTCATTCAGAATATCTGTCATTGGTGTATTCAGAGAAAGAAAATACAGACAGGATACGCTGGCAAGTGCGGTGAGAATCAACTGTATTCCATGGGAAAGTCCCTGGAAGCTTCCGGTGATATAATAACTGCCGATTGAAATGGCGAATGCATCCAACGGTGTTCTGCTGATATTTACCAAAATAGCAAGGGTGGAAAACAGCAGGAATACAAGGGGGATCTTCATCAGGCGAAAATAGCGGAAGTACGGAATCCCTCCTTTGTAAATGCATAAAAAAGTGTTGGCGGCCAGAACAATGCAGGCAATCAATATAGAATGACTGATGATGCAAAGCATCAGGGTCAGAATGGTATAAATAAGTTTGACGCCTGCATTTACATAGCGCAGTCTGGAATTATAACACAGCTTATCAATTAAAATCATTGCAGTTCCTCCGGGCTGCTTTCGTTGGTTTTCTATAAATCAGAATCTTCTTTCCCCAGTTTTTTCCGCTCTACCAGTCTTCCCATATAGAAAGCCAGAATACCGACACCGATTCCGGTCTGAAGACAGAAGAAAAGACTTTCAATCTCGCCCGGGAGTTCTCCGCCGATTGCAGTTTCGAGAATCGGTGTAAACCAGGGTTCATAATCTGCGTTGACTTCTGCGACAACTTCGCTTCCTGCATCATCAGATCCGCCAAACTCTGCTCCCCGAAGTGCAAAGAAAGGAATCAGTGCAATACAGATTGCAGCAACTAATAAAAATATTACAAGTCCGGTACGTTTTTTTTCTTTCATGATTAAGCCTCCTTTATAAAGCCGATTGCTTTCAGCTCTTTCTTTGCATAGGTTTCAAGACCGATGATGATCAGTACAGTCAGGATACCTTCCAGAATTGCCAGAGGTACCTGAGTGGGAGCAAAGACAGCCAGGAATTTTGCCATGGAAGCGCCGATACCGCCGGCTTCTGACGGATGTGCCATTGCAAGCTGCACGGAAGTTACACAGTATGTAAAGAGATCTCCGATGGAAGCAGCCAGGAATACGGCGGCCAGTTTATTGACTTTCAGTTTCAGACATAATTTATAGATTCCAAAGGAAACAAACGGTCCTGCAATTGCCATGGAAAAACAGTTGGCGCCCAGGGTTGTGAGTCCGCCGTGTGCCAGCAGGATTGCCTGGAACAGCAGCACGATGATTCCGAGGATGCTGACAGCGGAAGGGCCGAACAGCAATGCACCGAGACCGGTACCTGTCATATGGGAGCAGCTTCCGGTTACAGATGGAATCTTAAGAGAGGAAATCACAAAGATAAATGCTCCGGCCATGGCCAGAATCGTGATGGATCTCCGGTTTGTTTTCAAGGTGTTCTTGATTGAGAAAAATCCGGCTGCCAGAAATGGGAGACAGACGACGCCCCAGACAACACAGAAGATGGGAGGAAGATATCCTTCCATAATGTGCATGGCATTGGCGGTCGGGATGATTCCGAAGCTGATTGCCAGTGCTGCAGATAGTGCTACCAGTTTTTTTTGTTTTTTACTCATAAGCTCTCCTTTCATTCGCTATCATGCAAAAATTGCATGAAAAAAACGCCGCATCATGGATTTGTCCTGTATTTATGAAGGGCGCTGACGGCCGGGCAGTATCAGTGAAACAGGATACTTCAGCTGCCGTCTTACGTGTCACCATCACTCGCAGTGTTCACGCAGATCGCATACGGCGGGCAGGTCTTCTGGCTTAAGCCTTGGCGCGTTATCCAGCCTTCCCGGGTTTCCAGTGGCTTGATTAGTGTCGGAAATAACTGGTGTCTTTCGGACAACCGATCGATCGGATAAAACTTGGCTATCACAGCGGCGTGACCGCGGGGGATTCAAACCCCTCTTCCCTATTCTCCTGTGGAATGAAGCACAGGCTCCTCGTCGCATTCAATTGTATAAAAATTATAATTCCTCTATAGAGAAAAGTCAATGTTGGGAGCAGAAGATACAAAGAAAAAGTATTTTTTTATGAGCAGGAATGTGATATGATAGGTGCAGAGTTTGTGGAGGTACTTAATGATGAGTATACGAATGATCGGAATCGACTATCATCTGGCAGACGTGGATATCCGGGCAGTTTTTTCATTTACAAAAAAGAGTGCAGCGGAGGCTATGGAGAAGTTGATCCAAAAGCCGGGCATCCGGGGGAGTGTGATACTTTCGACTTGTAACAGGATGGAGTTTTGGGCCAGTCTGGATAAAACATACGAAGGTTCCCTGCTGGATGAATTGTGCGGCTTGAAAGGAGTACATACAGAGGAATATGGTCGTTACTTTGTGGAGCGAAGCGGCAAGGATGCAGTAAATCACCTGTTCCATCTGACCTGTGGTTTAAAGTCTATGATTCTGGCAGAGGATCAGATTATCACGCAGGTAAAAGATGCACTATCTCTGGCAAGAGAAGCTTATAGTACGGATAATGTGCTGGAGGTTTTGTTCCGGAAAGCTGTAACAGCGGCCAAGCGCGTGAAAACGGAGGTGGTATTTACCCATGCCAGTGCAACGGCTGTTGACCGTGCGGTGGAAATGCTTCACAATCAGGGATTTGATCTGAAGGGGCGGACCTGCATGGTGATCGGTAATGGTGAGATGGGAAAACTGGCGGCGCAGACATTGGCGATGCATGGGGCGGATGTGACTGTGACAGTCCGGCAGTACCGAAGCGGTGTGGTGAATATTCCCCGGGGATGCAGCAGAATCAATTATGGAGAACGTATGGAATTGTTCCCACACTGTGATTTGGTGGTGAGTGCTACCTCAAGTCCCAATTATACCATCCGGAGGGAATTATTTACGGATGAAATACAGATGGATCATCCGATGTATCTGATTGATCTGGCCGTGCCCAGAGACATTGAGCCGGAAGTCGGTAAGATGCAGAATATCACACTTTATGATATTGATGATTTTAAAATTACGGTACAGGACGCCAATGGGGAATCCATCGCACGGACAGAAGCAATTCTGAAGGAAGAGATTGAAGATTTTTACGGCTGGTATGACTGCCGGGATCTGATTCCGCGGATTCAGGAGATTCAGGCGGATGCAGTGACCGATCTGAATTTAAGGATTCAGAAGATCATACGGAAGCTCCCGCTGCCGGAAGAAGAGCAGCGAAAGCTTCTTGGCAGCATTGATACGGCGGCAGGAAAAGTGGTAGGCAAGATGATGTATGGGCTGAGGGATTATCTGGATGGTACCCAGTTCCGGGGATGTCTGGATGGATTGGAGAAGCTGTATGAAGAATCGTAATGCATATTTTCCCTTATTTATTAATTTGTCTGAGTACAAGGTATTGGTTGTGGGAGCAGGAACTATTGCGCTTCGGCGGATCAAAATTCTTCTGCACTTTACGGAAAAAATAGCGGTTGCAGCGCCGGCATTTCACCCGGAGATTGAGCAGCTTATTGCAGAGGGAAGGGTAAGGGCGGCAGGAAAAAGATTTGAAGAGAATATGCTGCAGGGAGTTCGTATGGTTCTGGCGTGTACGGATGACCATAGTTGTAATGCCGAAATCTGCCAAAAGGCGCGCCGAAGGGGAATTTTGGCCAATAACTGCAGCAGTCAGGAAGACTGTGATTTCTTTTTTCCGTCCATAGTGAAACAGGGGGACCTGGTCATCGGAATCAATGCAGGAGGAACCCATCATAAAAAGGTAAAGCAGACAAGAGAGAAGATAGAACAAGCCATAGGAGGTAATGATGCAGATTACAATCGGAACCAGGGAGAGCCTTCTGGCTCTGGTACAAAGTGAGCTGGTAAAAACTTATATAGAGAACCAATGTCCGGATGCGGAAGTGATGTTGTTGAAAATAAAGACAACCGGAGACAAGATTCTGGATCGGACATTGGATCAAATCGGAGGGAAAGGACTTTTTGTAAAAGAACTGGATCGGGCGCTTCTGGATCGGAAGAGTGATTTGTCGGTACACAGTCTGAAGGATTTACCTATGGAAGTTCCGGAAGAATTGCCGGTGTTGGCATTTTCCAGACGGGAGGACCCGCGGGATGTGTTGGTATTGCCGGAGGGAGTATCAGAGCTGGATCTTTCGAAACCGATTGGTTCCTCCAGTCTGCGCCGGGTTCTGCAGCTGAAAGAAATATATCCGGATGCGGAATTCAAAAGTGTGCGGGGAAATGTACTGACCCGGCTTCGGAAACTGGATTCCGGTGAGTACAGTGCCCTGGTTCTTGCGGCAGCAGGGTTGAAGCGTCTTGGGCTGGAGGGGCGGATCAGCCGGTATTTTGAGCCGGAGGAAGTGATTCCGTCAGCGGGTCAGGGAATTTTGGCTGTACAGGGGAGAGCCGGGGAGGATTATGGATATCTGGAGGGATATGCAGATGCAGAAGGTACCTGTGCTGCTTTGTGTGAGCGGGCGTTTGTTCGGGAACTGGACGGCGGATGCTCTTCTCCTATTGCGGCCCATGCCAGAATAAAGGAGGGAAAGATACATCTGCTGGGGCTTTATTATGAGGAAGAGACGGGTACTTACCGAAAAGGGGAGAAGACAGGGGCTGTAGAGGAAGCGGAGCAGCTTGGCAGAGAACTGGCAAGAACTTTGAAATATGGGAGTCAGCAGAAGGATGCAAAGGATTCATCTGACATAATATCAGCGGAGAAAGGAAAGAGAGGTGAAGGGGTATGAATACAGGAAAAGTCTGGCTGGTAGGCGCAGGTCCCGGAGATGTGGGACTGTTGACCAGAAAGGGAGAACAGGTGCTGAAACAGGCAGAAGTGGTTGTCTATGACCGCCTGGTAGGAGACGGTGTACTTGCCATGATTCCAGAAGCGGCTCGCGCCATCGATGTTGGTAAAAATGCGGGACACCATACGAAAAAGCAGGAGGAGATCAATCAGATTCTTCTGGAAGAGGCGCAGAAAGGATATCGTGTTGTCCGGCTGAAAGGGGGCGATCCATTTCTTTTCGGCAGAGGCGGCGAAGAGCTGGAACTTTTAAGCGAATCTGGAATTCCCTATGAAGTGGTGCCGGGAGTGACTTCCCCGATTGCAGTACCTGCTTACAACGGGATACCGGTAACACACCGGGATTATTGCTCTTCCCTGCATATTATTACAGGGCATAAAAGAGCCGGACAGACTTATGATATAGATTTTGAAGCTTTGGTGCGGACAAAGGGGACGCTGGTATTTCTGATGGGTGTGACAGCGCTGAAAGACATCTGCCAAAGTCTGGTGCAGGCAGGGATGTGTAAAGATATGCCTGCAGCTATCCTGCAGCAGGGAACCACTGCAGGCCAGAAGCGAATTGTAGCAACAGTCGCAAGTTTACCTGAGGAGGTCAGGCGTCAGGGAATCGAGACACCGGCAATTATCGTGGTAGGAAAGGTATGTCAGCTGGCTGAGAAATTCGAGTGGTACGAGAAACTTCCGCTGTCAGGATGCAAGGTAGTCGTCACAAGACCGAGAGAATTAAATTCTCAGACAGCGGGAAAGCTGCGTGCGAAAGGTGCGGAGGTCCTGGAACTTCCTGCGATTGAGACAAAGGCAATACCGGAAAATGATCGATTGGAAATGTGTCTGAAGCAATTGGAAATTTACCAGTGGATTGCGTTTACAAGTCCTACCGGGGTTCGTATTTTCTTTGAACAGATGCAAAAATCCCATTGTGATATCCGAAAACTGATGAGATGTAAGATTGCCGCGATTGGAAAGGGAACTTGTGGGGTATTGGAACAGCATGGAATTTACGCCGATCTGGTGCCGGAAACCTATGATGGGGTCTCCCTTGGCATAGCACTTGCCAAAACTTGTGCTTCCGGTGATCGGATTTTGCTGCCGAGAGCGGAGATGGGAAATCAGGAAATTCTGGATGAAATCCAAAAAGGTGAGAATCTTATTGTAGAAGATGTACCAACCTATACCACAACGTATGAACAGGCAGAATATCTGGACGAGAAAAAACTGTTTGAGGACGGTAAGATTGACTGTGCCGTATTCACCAGTGCTTCTACGGTAAAAGGATTTGTTTCGGCAACTGGAGGTCTGGATTATACCAAGGTCACAGCCGCCTGTATCGGAAAGCAGACAAAGAGTGCCGCTGACCAATATGGTATGAAAACTTATATGGCAAAGCAGGCTGATATAGAGAGCCTCATAGAACTTGTTTCAGAAATATACTGTGAAAGTCTCGGACAGCAGCCATGAACCAGAGCAATCGACTTTTATGGATGGTGATGTCTGCGGCGGCAGACATGTCCGTTTAGGAAGAAAGAAAAAAATAAAAATGCTTTTGACAAAATAGACTACTTTTGATAAAATAAAAAAATCGTAAACGACACATGTATTACCTTATGGTATGTAAATCTGATCACGGGACGTACGGATACCGTGTGGATTTACCCGGGTATACATGTGTTTTTTTACGTTTTCATCAATGGTGATGTCTGCGCCAGCAGACATGTAGGTTTATTATAAAGGAGAGTGGTTGGTATGCCAAGAAATCAATTTCAGAGAATGGTCTTTGCTTTTCTCACCGTACTGGTTACAGTACATGCTTATGTGTTTTACAGCTTGTATGTTGTAAATGGAAGTGTTTTAATGTCAGTTACAGGGGCATCAAGCGTCATAGGTGCCATCAATCAGCAGGGAGGTGTCTATACGTTTGGCAGATTTCTTCCGATCTGGGCAATTGTTCTTATTGAATTCTGCTTTGCTTATTTACTGGAAATCGTGATGGGCAGTCCCTGTTCTTTCAAACTTGCAGCTAAGGTGTTTGATCCTGCAAAAACCCATCCGGTTCTTTTTGAATCGGCGATCATCTGTGCAACTGTAGGCCTGATGTGTCCGGCGATGAGTTTTATCGCAGCGTGGTTGTATTATCCATATTATTCGGGCTTCCATATGATTACGTTGCTTGCAAATTGGCTGAAATTAGTATGTTTTAATTTCCCATTTGCATTCTTCACACAGTTGTTTTTTATTCAGCCATTGATTCGGACTATTTTTAAATTTTTATTCCGCAGGGATATAAAAGAACAGAAAAAGTGTCTGGAGACTGCCTGAAGGAAGATATGTTTGTACATAGGAAAATGAAACAGACCGTTGAATTGAGGAATTCTCTCAATTTAGCGGTTTGTTTTATTCTATAGAGGTTGATCTTCATCGGACGGGACATAAGTTGCAATGTCCTCGATTCTGCAATTCAGTATTCTGCATAAATCATTGATGGTCTGCAGAGACACTCTTTTATTATTGCGTAGTTTGGAAAGTGTACTGTCAGAGATGTGATGATTTTTCTTCAGCGTGTACCAGGATTCACCCGATTTCTTTAAAGTTTTCCAAAATGGTGTATAAATAATCATAAGCACCTCCGTTTAAAAATAAATTCTTTATTTAAGAATAAAATGTATTCTTGAACTTGAATATATTCGAAAAAGCGAATATAATAAAAATGAGAACTACATAAATAGTATGAATTGATAGAAGCGGAATAAAAAATAACCACTTCTGAATTATTTGTTGAAACATAAGGAGGACAACATGGAACAGGAAAGAAGATTTTTTGCAGCATTGGAGAAATTACGTGATAAGGAATGGTATCTGCCATTGGCGAGAGCCGCAGAGACATTCAAAGAGAGTACAACTACATGGAACGTGATAACCTGGTATCATCGTCTGGACGCAAAGATAGAATTGCTCTGGGAAATCAAGCTGATGGATTTATCTGTTTATATGAGATTGAACGGAACGCTTGAGGATTATTTTAAGGCCTTTCTGCGTCGAATGGAAAAAGAGGAATTATAAAATCTGATCTTTTTCAGAAGGAATATAGACTACGATGTCTTCTATACGGCAATTAAAAATACGGCAAAAGTCATTCAGAGTTTTGGTTGTAATATCCTGATTCTTTTTCATGCGATACAGTGTGCTGGAGGAGACGTGGTGCTTCTTTGTTAAGGTATACCAGGATTCATTGGAATTTCTTAAGGTGTCCCAAAAAGGACTGTAATCAATCATTGCTTATGTACCTCATCATCAGTAAGTTTGTGATTAGCATAAGTGATATTTTTTTAATTGAATATGTTCGATATATTGAACGTAACAGAAAAGGAAAATAATATCATTTTTACTATGAAAGTTCCGGACAGCGGCCATGAGGAGCGCATGCTTGCATGCAGC